>NZ_JBEZIR010000121.1:0-27573 GCF_040651175.1 Kitasatospora sp. NPDC048540 | reverse complement strand
CTCCGGGTCCGGATGACGCCGGCCCCTCGGGCGGGGCGCGGGGGGGCGTCCGGCCCGAGGGGCCGTCGGTCGGGTCCGCGCGGGGACTCAGCCGAGGTTGTTGGCCGTCAGCCAGTCCTTGGCGACCTTCTGCGGGTCCTCCTTGTCGACCGAGACCTTGGTCATCAGCGAGGTCAGCCCGGCGGTGTCCAGCTTGGCGGAGACCGCGTTCAGCGCGGCGGTCGCGGTGGCGTCCACCCCGGCCTTGTTGACCAGCGGGGTGACGTTCTGCGAGCTGAACACGTTCTTCGGGTCGGCCAGCGACACCAGCTTGAACTGGACGATCCGCGGGTCGGTGGTGAACACGTTGCCGGCCTGGACCGAGCCGTCCTTCAGCGCGTTCGCGGTGGTGTCGGCGGTCGGCTTCCACTCCTTGAAGGTCAGCCCGTACGCGTCCTTGAACTGCTGCTCCCGGCGCGACTTGAACTCCGGCGGGCCGCCGACCGTGAACTCGCCGGCCTTGCCGGCCAGGTCGGCGATGGACTTCAGGTGGAACTTGTCCGCCGTCTCCTGGGTGACGGTGAGCGAGTCTTTGTCCTCGGCGGCCGAGGAGTCCAGCACCGCCAGCTCGGCGGGCAGCTTCTGCAGCAGCGCCGCGTTGACGTCCTGGGTGCCGGTGGCGGTGGCCTTCGGGTCCAGGTAGCCGAGCAGGGCGCCGTTGTACTCGGGCAGCACGGTCAGGTTGCCGCTCTGCAGCTGCCCGTACAGCACCTCGCGGCTGCCGATGTTGAACTTCTCCTCGACCTTGACCCCCTTGGCCTTCAGGGCCTGCGAGTAGATCGAGGCGAGCAGCACGTTCTCCGGGAAGTTGGCCGAGCCCACCACCACGGTCTTCCCGCTGCCGCCCGCCGGGGCACCGGTACCGCTGGGCGCGGCCAGCGGGTCGCCGCCGCCGGAGGAGCTGCACGCCGCCGCGCCCAGCACGATCGCGGTGGCGGTGACGATTCTGACCAGACGGGACGTCATAGTGCTTCCTTGGTGGAGGGTGCGGACCGCCGGACGCGTTCGCCGGGCGGCAGGGTGAGACGGATCAGCAGGGCGAACACCAGCTGGGTGGCCACGGCCAGCAGCACCACCAGCAGGGCGCCGCCGAGCGTGGTCGGGAAGTTGCGGGTGGCCAGCCCGTCGATCACGTACCGGCCGAGGCCGCCGAGACCGACGTAGGCGGCCACCGTCGCGGTCGCGATCACCTGGACGGCCGAGGTCCGCACACCCGCCAGTGCCGTCGGCAGCGCCGCCGGGACGCACACCCCGAACAGCACCTGCCGGTGGGTCAGGCCGATGCCCCGGGCCGCGTCGCGCACCTCCGGATCGGTGCCCGCGATGCCCTCCGCGGTGGCCACCAGCAGCGGCGGCGCGGCCAGCGCGACCAGCGGGATCAGCACGGCGAGGTCGTCGACCCCGGCCAGCAGCACGGCCAGCGTCACCAGCCCGAGGGTGGGCAGCGCGCGGGCGACGCCGGTGAGCGCGGTGACCACGAAGGTCCCCCGCCCGGTGTAGCCGATCAGCAGCCCGACGGGGACCGCCAGCACCGCCGCGATGGCCAGCGCCTCGCCGGAGATCACCAGGTGCTCGGCGATCCGGTGGACGATCGCGTCGGGACCGCTGCGGTGGTCCGGGGCGGAGAAGAAGGTGTTGAGCCAGTTCAGCCAGTTCAGCCAGTTCACCGGCCGGCCCCCGTCCGCCGGGCCCAGGGGGCCAGCAGCCGGCGCAGCAGCACCAGCAGCAGGTCGGTGACCAGGGCCAGCAGGGCGACCAGGACGATCCCCGCCACGATCGGCGTCGGGAAGGTCCGCTGGAAGCCGTCGATGAACAGGTAGCCGAGCCCGCCGCGGCCGACCAGCGCGCCGACCGCCGCCAGCGAGATGGAGGCGACCGCCGCCACCCGCAGACCGGCCGTCAGGAACGGCACCGCCGCCGGCAGCTCGACCGCCGTCAGCCGGTGCCAGGGCCCGTAGCCCATCGCGGTGGCCGCCTGCCGGACGGCCTCCGGCACCGCGCGCAGCCCGTCCACCGTGGTCGGCAGCAGCACCGCGACCGCGTAGAACGTCAGCGGGACCATCACGGTGGCGCGGGTGGCCAGCCCCGTGTACGGGATCAGCACCACGAACACCGCCAGCGAGGGCAGCGCGTAGACCACGTTGAACAGGCCGGCCAGCGGCTGGTACAGCCTCGGCCAGCGGACACAGGCCAGGCCGAGCGGCACCGCGACCAGCAGCCCGATCAGCACCGGGACCAGGGCGATCACCGCGTGGTCCAGGGTCAGGTCGCGCAGGTAGCCGAGATGGTCGCCGATCCAGTGCCAGCGGACCAGGGGTTCACCGTCCACCGGGCGCCACCCCGTGCTCGGTGCGCACCGGTGCGGCCTGCGGCCCGGTGGCGGCCAGGATCGTGGCGCGGTCGGCCAGACCGGTGGCCCGGCCGGTGTCGTCCACGGCGACGGCGACGCCCGCCGGGGACAGCACCGCGGCGTCCAGCGCGCTGCGCAGCGTGTCGCGGCCCGGGTGGAAGACCGGCGCCGGGTGCAGGGTGGCGTCCCCCGGGGCCCGCCAGCCGGCCGGGCGGCCCGAACCGTCCAGCGCCAGCTCCCAGCCGCCGGGGCGGTGGCCGGGCGGCTCCAGCGGGAGGCCGTCGGCCGGGCGCAGCCCGAGGCCCCGCAGGCCGCGGTCGCGGCCCAGGAAGGCGGCCACGCCGTCGTCGGCGGGGGCGGTCAGGAGGGTGTGCGGATCGGCGAGTTGGGCGATCTCGCCGTGCTCGCGGAGCACCACCACCTGGTCGCCGAGGCGGACGGCCTCCTCGATGTCGTGGGTGACGAACAGCACCGTCTTGTTGAGCTCCGACTGCAGGCGCAGCAACTCCTCCTGGAGTCCCGCCCGGACCACCGGGTCGACCGCGCTGAACGGTTCGTCCATCAGCAGCACCGGCGGATCCGCGGCCAGCGCCCGGGCCACCCCGACCCGCTGCTGCTGGCCGCCGGACAGCTGGTACGGGTACCGGCCGCCGGCCTCCGGCGGCAGCCCGACCAGCTCCAGCAGCTCCGCGGCGCGGGCCCGGGCCCGCTTGCGGTCCCAGCCGAGCAGGCGCGGCACGGTGGCGATGTTGTCGAGCACGCGGCGGTGCGGGAACAGGCCGGCCTGCTGGATCACGTACCCGATGCCGCGGCGCAGCTCGGCCGCGTTCCGCTCGGCGACGTCGACCCCGTCCAGCAGGACGCGGCCGGAGGTCGGTTCGACCATCCGGTTGACCATCCGCAGGATCGTGGTCTTCCCGCAGCCGGACGGCCCGACCAGCACCGTTATTCGGCCCGCGGGGACGTCGAGGTCAAGGCCTCCGACGGCGACCGTGCCGTCGGGGTGGCGCTTGGCGGCGCCGTCGAATCTGATCACAGAGGTGTTCCTAGCGGTGGCCGTACGGTGGAACGGAGCGGATGGTGCCGGGGTCGGTCGTGCGGGTCGGTGGTTCGGGGTCGGTGGTTCGGGCTCGGTGGTTCTGGTGCAGCCGGGCGGGTGAACGGGACGGCTCCTGACGGTCCAACCGGTCGGGCGGCCCGGCTATGCCCGAACTTATCGAACAATTGTCGAATGGTCCGCCAGCACGGCTGCCCGGGCGGGCCTCAGCCCAAACCCCGATCCGCCGTCCGGGTCGGCAGCCCGGCCGCCGCCCAGGCGACGAAACCGCCGTCCAGATCGGTGGCCCGGTGCAGGCCCAGCTCCCGCAGGCTCGCGGCCGCCAGGCTCGACGCGTACCCCTCCGAGCAGACCACGATCACCTCCAGCTCGCTGCCCGTGGCCTCCGGGATGCGGTGACTGCCCGTCGGGTCCAGCCGCCACTCCAGCACGTTGCGCTCGATGATCAGGGCGCCGGGGATCTCGCCCTCCCGGGCGCGCTGCGCGGCCGGACGGATGTCCACCAGCAGCGCGCCGCGGCCGGCCGCCTCCTGCGCCTGTACCGGCCCCGGCCGGTGCACGCCGACCCGCGACCGCGCCACCAGTGCGTCCACCGCGCTCACCACTGCTCCGGCCCTTCCACCGCGGTCCGCACCAGACCGCCGGCCCGCAGGTCGTAGCGGGACATCCCGCTCAGCGGCGGCGAGTACGCATGGATCGTCACCGCGGGACCGGCCGCCGAATTGCGGACGTCGTGCAGGTAGTCCGGCCCGAACGCCCGTACCGCACCCGGTGCCAGACGGCGGATCAGCAGGCCCTGGTCGGGGCCGGCCAGCGACAGCTCCTCCAACTCGCCCAGCGCGACGGTGAACGCACCGGCCGAATCGCCGTGGTCGTGGAAACCGGTCGACTGCCCGGGGAGCCAGCTGATCAGCCACACCTCGTGGTCCCGGTCGGCCGCCAGCCGTTCGTACCAGCGGTCCCCGCTCGCCAGCCGGACCCGGTGGATCCACTCCTCGGGGCGCTCCGCCAGATCGCGGACGACCGCCCGCAGGGCGTCGGGGGTCAGCGGCCGAGGTGGCCGCGCGGTGCCGGCCGGTGCCGGCTGAAGGCTCACAACACTCATCGGATGTCCTCAACGAGGCCGAAGGGAACGGCGGCGACCCTGCGCAGCCGACGGCGACCGGCGCGGGCGCCGACCGGAAGGGCGGCAGAGACGATCAGTGGAACGACGATCGGTGGAACAGGGCCCCGGACGACGACACGGGGCTGACCGAATCGGTCAGCGGGCACACATGTCGCTCGCCTGGCGTCGCAGATCGACGTGCAGGCGGCAGACCAGAGCGGTGCCGGGCTTCATGCGCCAGATCGTTCACGACAATCCCCCACCGAGTCAAGCCCGGCCCACCCCCTGGACCACCCCGTTCCCCCACCCGGCGGCCCGGTGACACTCCGTGCCGGCGTCGTTCCTAGGATCGGCGGCGGGTGAGGAACCAGGCGCCCCCCACGGTCAGCAGCGAGAAGGCCAGCAGGCCGCCGCCGAGGGCGAGCAGCAGCCAGAGCCGGTCGCCGAGGCCGAGCTGGCCGCTCAGGGTGACCTGGAGCGATCCGACGGCGAACGCGATGGCGGCCGTGAACACCGCGACCAGCTCGACGGCCCGCACCGTCGAGGACTCCAGCGTGCTCCGCAGCTCCTGGTTGGCGGCGTCCTGCTGGTCCCAGAGGTGCTGCTGCCGGGTGGCCCAGACGGCGCGCTGGCGCCCGTCCAGGATGGTGTGGCGCTCGCGCAGGTACTGCTCCTGGAGGAGGCCGTGGCTGCCCCGGCTCCCGATGGCGGGCAACTGCGCGAGAGCGGCGTCGATCGCATCCAGGGCCTCGTCGAAGCGCTCGCAGATCCGCAGCCCGGACGCCAGCCGGAAGTGGAAGATGTGCGCGTCCGGATGGTCGGCGAGGGCCTGCTCCGACCTGGCACGCAGCAGCTCGCCCTGGTCGTCGAAGGGGCGGGCCGCCCACAGTGCGTGCAGGCAGATGTCGGTCACCTGCCGGCTGCGGTCCGGGGCGTTCCACGCCCGGTCGAGCAGTTCGATCCCGTAGGCGGTCGACGAGGACCGGCTGCCGAGTGCTGCGAAGGCACCGTACGCGGCCACCAGCGGATCGCCCGCCGGGCAGCGGGCCATCAAGGGGGAGCCCTCGATGAACCTGCGCAGTGCGTCGAACTGGAAGTTGGCCTGCAGCTTGCTCGCCTGGTAGAGGGCAGCGAACCGCACCACCGAGCCGTCCGGTTCGGCCGTCAGCTGCAAGGCTGCCAGGGCGAGTTCGGTGTCGGACTGGACGGTGTCGCGGGTGATGAAGGCGTAGCCGGAGGCCCACTTGCCGGTCACCGTCGGACGGTCGGCGGCGGCCACGTGCGCCACCAGCCACCGTCCGCAGGCGGCGGCCTCCTCGACCGTCGGGCCGGCCAGTAACCGCCGACGCCAGTAGCGGTCCGCGCAGATCAGGAACGGGTCGGCGGCGAAGTCCGAGCTGGTGACCGTGAATTCGGGCTCGATGCCGTGGTCGATCAGCGCACCGGCGACCTCCTCGCAGACCCGGTCCAGCTCGCGCGAGTCCCCGGCGGCGATCCCGGACAGCGGTGCGGTCACCAGGTCGTGATCCATCGGCTCCCCCTGAACCCCCTCGGACACCCGTCCATGTGTAGATATCACGCGGGACCCTCCGTGGGCGGTGGATCCCGCCAACGTGCCCGGTGGAGCCCCGGACGACCGTAGACCTGCCCCCGGGGAAGGGCAGGTCTACGGTGGCTCGTGGGTGGGTCAGTTGTCCTCGGTGGCGTTCTGGTCGGCCTCGGCGGCGGCGCTTTCGGCGGCGTCCAACTTCTGCTGGAGGCTGTCGAGTTGGGCCTGGTCGACGGAGGCGGAGGGGGCGGCCTGCTGCGGGGTGGCGCCGTTCGGGCCGCAGGCGGTGAGGAGCAGGGCGGCCGTCAGTGCCAGGGTGGCGAGGGCCGCGGTGGGGCGGGCGGTCACTTGCCGCTCTGGGTGCCGCACCAGGTGGCGACCGACTTCAGGTCGTTCTGCCGGGTCTGCAGGGTGGTGACCAGGCCCTTGCGGTAGGTGAGGCGGTCGTTGAGGTAGGTCTGGATCTCGGTGTGGCCGGCGCTCTTGGCGTTGTTGACGCGCTGCTCCAGCCGGGCCACCGAGCCGACCACACCGGCGTCGCCGTTCAGCCGGGTCAGGGCCTTGGTGACCCGCTCCTCGGTCTTCGGCAGGCGCTTGCAGATGGCCTTGGAGCCGTCGCCGGTCGGCGTCGGGGCGGCCTGGGCGGGGGCTGCGGCCAGCAGGGCGCCGGCGACGGCGAGCGAGGCGACGGCTGCTGCTGCGGCGGCCTTACGGTTCACGGGCACGGCGATCTCCTCCGGTTCTCGGACGCCGTTCGGCTCCGACCCGTCAGGAGCGTAGGACCCGTTCTTGTGGAATCCCTGTGGACGGCCCGGCGGCCGGTCGGCCGGTCAGCCGGAGAGCCAGTCGCGGCGCGGCGGCAGCGGTTCGGCCGCGGCGTCGGGGTGCGGCAGCGGCAGCCGTACGGTGAACCGGCAGCCGCCCGTGCCGGGGGCGTCGCCGATGGTGACGGTGCCGCGGTGCAGGGCGGCCTGCTGGGCGACCAGGGTCAGGCCGAGCCCGGAGCCGGGGCTGTCCTGGCGGCGGTGGAAGCGGTGGAACACCGTGGCGCGCTCCTCCGGCGGGATGCCGGGCCCGTGGTCGTCGACGGTGAGCCGGGCCCGGCCGTCCTCGGCCTGCAGCCGGACCAGGATGCGGGTGCCGCCGTCCTGCTCGCGGCCGTGCAGTGCCGCGTTGCCGAGCAGGTTGGCCAGCATGATCCGCAGGCCCGGCTCCCAGCCGAACACCCGCAGTCCGGCGGGCAGTTCGGCGTGGATCTTGGCGTGCGGGTGGCGCCGGGCGGCCTCCGCGACCTCGGCGTCGACCAGTTCCGCGAGGTCGGGGGAGCTGAACGCGGAGACCTCCACCAGGTCACCGCGGGCCAACGTGTGCAGGGCGGTGAGGAGTTCGAGCAGCCGGGCGTGGTCCTGCTGGAGCTCCTGGACCACCTCGGTGTGTTCGGCGCGCGGCAGTTCGGGATGGGCGGACAGGACGTCGAGGTTGGTGCGCATGCTCATCAGCGGGGTGCGCAGCTCGTGCGAGGCCGCCGAGGAGAACGACCGGGCGGTGTCCAGGGCCTGCGCGGTCCGGGCCGCCTGCTCGTCGTAGCGGGACAGCACCAGGCCGATGGCGGCGGCGAGTTCGTCGACCTCGGCGGTGCCGGTCCGGCCGTGGGCGAAGCCGGCGGCGCCCGCGCCGGGGTCGAGCGCGGCGGCCCGGCGGCTGAGCCGGCGCAGGGATGCGGTGCCGCGTTCGGCGACGGCCAGCGCGATCAGGCCGGAGACCGGGGCCGAGACCAGGGCGATCAGCAGGAACCGGCGCCGGACCGCGGTCAGTTGGGGCTCGGTGCTGGACGACGGCACCACCAGCCACAGGGTGCCGGGGGCGGCGCCCTCGATCCTGACCGTGAGCACCCGCCAGGCCTGCCCGCCGCCGCGGACCGTGACCGGCCCGCCGGGCCGGGTCGGCAGCCGGACCGAGTCGCTCGGCTGCGGGCCCATCGCGACCAGGACGTCGCCGTCCTGGGCGGCGACCCGGACCCCGGAGTCCAGGGCGTCGTTGATGACCTTGCGCTGCTGGTTCTGCTCGGCCTTGGGCCGTCCCCGGCGGTCGGCGGCGAGCAGGGTCCGTACGCTCGGCAGCACGGCGGCGGCGCGGTCGGTGAGGCCGGCGTCCTCCTGGTGGTGCAGGTCGCGGTTGACCAGCGGGAGCAGCAGCAGGCCGAACGCCACCACCAGCAGCGGGACCAGGACGGTCGCCCAGAGCGCGATCCGGGTGGACAGCCGGATGCCGCGCTGCCGCCGCCCGCGGGCGAGCGGCCCGGGGCGGCCCGGTCCGGCCGGCCCGGCCGTGCCTCCTGTCGCTCGCCGCCTCACGCCTGACCGCCGGGGGCGGGGTTGCGCGGCGCGGGGCTGTGCGGCGCGGGGCTGTCCGGTGCGGGGTGGCCGGCCGGCAGGCGCAGGACGAAGCCGACTCCGCGGACGGTGTGGATGATCCTGGGCCGGCCGCCCTCCTCCAGCTTGCGGCGCAGGTAGCTGACGAAGGTGTCCACCGCGTCGGTGCGCACCTCGAAGTCGTAGCCCCAGACCCGGTCCAGCAGCTGGTCCCGGCTCAGGACGATCCCGGCGTTCCTGGCCAGGTGGGTGAGCAGCTCGAACTCGCGTCGGGTCAGGCGCAGTTCGCGGTCGTCCCAGCGGGCCTGCCGGGTGGCCGGGTCGATCGTCAGCGGGCCCGCCCGCAACCGGTCGCCGGGCGGGGCGGGCCGGCGGCGCAGCAGGGCGTGCAGCCGCAGCACCAGTTCCTCCAGGGCGAACGGCTTGACCAGGTAGTCGTCGGCGCCGGCCTGCAGGCCGGCCACCCGGTCGGCGAGCTCGTCCAGCGCGGAGAGCATCAGTACCGGGGTGTCGTCGCGGGCGGCGCGCAGCGTTCGGCAGACCTCGGTGCCGCTCATGCCGGGCATCGACACGTCGAGCACCACCACGTCGGCGGGTGCCTCGGTGAGCCGGCGCAGCGCGGTGCGGCCGTCCTCGGCGAGCACCACGGTGAAGCCGCTTAGCCGCAGCCCGCGCTCCAGCGAGCGGCGGATGGCGGCGTCGTCGTCCACCACCAGGACCCGTCCCGCCGCTGCCTTGCCGTTCCCGTCCACCGGCCCTCCTCCCGCCGTCGTGGGCCGACCCTCTCATGGCCGGGCGCCGGTCGGCAGGCCGGGTTCGCGCGGCCGTGTACGGTCCGGGCGGCGGGTCCTGGGCCGTCCCGTGCAACCGGCTGCGGGCGGCCGTGCGTCCTGCCCGGCGAGGCGGACGTGATTCGCCCGTCCCACGAAGGGCAGGAAAGCGGTTATGGGCATTCTCAGCTGGATAGTCCTCGGCCTGGTCGCCGGGGCCATCGCGAAGTTTCTGCTGCCGGGCAAGGACCCGGGCGGCGTGATCGTCACCACCCTGATCGGCATCGCCGGTTCGTTCGTGGGTGGCTGGCTCTCCTCCAAGATCCTGGACAAGCCGATCTCCAAGAACTTCTTCGACCTCCCGACCTGGGGATCCGCGATCGTCGGCGCCCTGGTGCTGCTGATCGCCTACCGGATCCTGTTCGGCCGGTCGCGGGACTGATGGGCGGCGCGCCCCGCGCGCACGACGGCGCCACCTCCGGGCCGGGCCCTCGGCTGAGTCAGCAGCCGCGGGTCCGGCCTGTCGGCTGTCGGGCCCGCGGGCCGTCGGGGGTGTCAGCGGGGGAGCGGCAGCGCGGGCAGCGGCTCCCGGGCGGCCAGCCATTCGCCGGGCACGCCGGCCAGGCCGGTCCGTGCGGCCGTGATGCCGCCCGCGATGGCGCAGGTGGTGTCCATGTCGCCCCAGCCGCCGACGGTCTGCCAGAGCGTTTGCGGCAACGAGTCCAGCTGCCCGGCGGCGCACCACAGCGCGAACGGGACGGTGTCCTGGGCGGACAACAGGGTGCCCGTGCCGAGGACCTCGGCGGCGTGCCGAAGCGAGGTGCGGTCGGTGAACCGCGCGGCGGTCCGCAGCCCCGACCGGACGTCTCCCGCGGGCAGCCGGTCGGCCACCAGCGTGAGCAACTCCTCCCGGCCGGGCGCGAGTCGGCCCCGGCTGCGGGCGGCGAACGCGGCGGCCAGCGCGACCGCCACCGCACCGGTCACCGCCTCGGGGTGGAAGTGGGTGACCCGGGCGGACAGTTCGGCCTGCCCGGCGACCGTCTCCAGGTCGTCGGAGAACCACGCCCCCAGCGGCGCGACCCGCATCGCCGCGCCGTTCCCGTGCGAGCCCTGTCCGCCGAAGACGGCGGAGGTGACGCCGTGCCAGTGCGCGCCGCCGTCGATCTGCCTCAGCACCTGGTGCATCGACGGGCCGTAGCCCCGGTCCGGGTCGGCGGTGTAGCGGGCGGCGAAGGCCCGTGCGAGCCCGTCCGGCCGTACCTCGCCGTGCTCGGCCAGGTGCTCGACGAGGGTCAGCGCCATCGCGGTGTCGTCGGTCCACGGCCAGGGGGCCGGGCGGGGCGTCCTGGTCCGGTACTCGACGCTGTCCTCGTCCACCCGGGGGTGGAACCAGCGGTCGCCGAACGCGTCGCCCAGGGCGAGACCCTGGAGGCTGTCGAGGGCGGCGGTCGGCGCGGTGCCCGGTGCCGGGTCGGCGTACGGGTCCGGGGTGGTCGGGTGGGGGAGCTGGGCGGGCACGGGGTTCTCCTGGCGGGTGCGGTCCGGCCGCCCATCCTGGCGTCCCCGGGTGCCGTGGCGCGAACGGATTCGGCCTCCCCGGCCGGCGCCCTTGAGGGTCAGGAGCCCTTGAGACCGTGCAGCATCAGCGTCCAGACCGCCTCGAAGTCGGCGTCGGCCTGGGGCCGGCCCCACTCGGCGGAGTGCGCCGGGTCGTGGAAGTGCGCCGTCGCCTGGAACACCGCGCGGGCGGCGGTCCGGACGTGGGTGGGCCGGAACGCGCCCTGGTGGATGCCGTCCTGGATGATGTCCGCGAGCTGGCCGACCAGGGTCTCCACGTGCGCCTCGACCGTGTCGCTCAGCTCGCCGACCAGCGTCATGTAGGTCGCGAACAGCTCCGGGTCCTCCAGTGCCTTGGCCCGCTTCGCCGCGAACAGCGTGGCCAGCCAGCGGTGCAGCCGCTCGGCCGCCGGGCCGCGCTCGACGGTGATCGCCGCGAGGCTGTGGTGCGCACGGTCCAGCCAGCGCTGGGTGACCGCCTCGCGCAGCGCTGCCTTGCTGGGGAAGTGCCGGTAGACGCTGCCGTGGCTGACCCCGAGTGCACGGGCGATGTCCACCACGGTCGCCTTGGCCGGACCGAACCGCCGCAGGACGTCCTCGGCCGCGCTCAGGATCTGCTCGGGGGTGAGTGTGCTCTCCGTGGTCACGGCGGGGTACGTCCTATCGTGCGGTTCTCACGAGCGGTGAGCCGGGGGTGATCAGCGCTCGCTGTCCAGGTGCTCCATCTGTGCGGCAGCGTACCGGTCACCGGCGGCGGACCCGGCGGGGACGGCCGCCTCGACGGCCGCGAGGTCGTCCGCCGACAGCTCGACCCGCAGCGCGCCGAGGGCCTCGGCCAGCCGGTCCCGTCGGCGGGCGCCGACCAGCGGCACGATGTCCGAGCCGCGCGAGGCGACCCAGGCGATGGCGACCTGGGCGACGCTCACGCCCTTCGCGTCGGCGATCCACCGCAGCGCCTCGACCAGCCGCAGGTTGTGGGTCAGGTTGTCGCCCTGGAAGCGGGGGCTGTGGCCGCGGAAGTCGTTCGGGGCGGTCTCCCGGTCGCTCTGCCAGTGGCCGCTGAGCAGCCCGCGGGAGAGCACGCCGTACGCGGTGATCCCGATGCCGAGCTCGCGGGCGGTGGGCAGGACCTCGGCCTCCAGCGAGCGGGAGATCAGCGAGTACTCGATCTGCAGGTCGCTGATCGGGTGCACGGCGGCGGCCCGGCGCAGGGTGTCGGCGCCGACCTCGGACAGGCCGATGTGGCGGACGTACCCGGCCTTCACCAGATCGGCGATGGCGCCGACGGTCTCCTCGATCGGGACGTTCGGGTCGAGCCGGGCGGGGCGGTAGACGTCGATGTAGTCGGTGCGCAGCCGCCGCAGGGTGTACGCCAGGGCCGACTTGGTGGCGGCGGGGCTGGCGTCGTAGCCGAGCCAGCTCCGGTCCGGGCCGCGCTGGGCGCCGAACTTCACGCTGATCTCGACGCCGGCGCGGTCGCGGCCGCGCAGCGCCTCGTGCAGCAGGAGCTCGTTGTGGCCCATGCCGTAGAAGTCGCCGGTGTCGAGCAGGGTGACGCCCGCGTCGAGGGCGGCGTGGATGGTGGCGATGGACTCGGCCTCGTCGGCCGGGCCGTACATGTCCGACATGCCCATCAGGCCGAGGCCGAGGACGGAGGTGGTGAGGCCGGTGGCGCCGAGGGGGGTGCGGGCGAGGGCGGTGCGGGGGGTCGTCATGGGGTGGCTCCGTTGGCTGGTGGGGCTGGGGGCGGGTGACGGTCTTCGGCTGACTGATGACAACTATGGCATGTGAGATGACAGATTTCAATATCTGTCATTCGACAGCGTCACCCATCAGGCGTGGAGTCGGGCCCGCCGAGCCGGTTCGCGGTGCTGAAGCGCCGGGCGAGGTCCATGGTGGAGACGGGTGCGGTCCGTCGGCCGCACCCGCGCTCCGCGCCAGGCCTCGGCGCGGCTGCCCCCTGCCGGAGATTCCCCGAGGGGTGCCCCCGCCACCGGCCGCGATGGACGTGGAACACCCGGGCCACCTCGCAGGGAGACGAACGAATCTTCTAGGCTCGCTTCTCGGCCCGCCCTGCACCGGTGCCCGTCCGCACCGAGGTATCGAGGCCGACGTCCGCGGGCCCCGGGCCGAGCCGGGGTACCGGACCGAGCGAGGAGGACGCAGTGTTGCCCAGCCCGAGGTCGCACCCGAGGTCGCACCACCTGACGTTGCCAAGCCCGGCGTCATGCCGCCGCACCGGACCGCAGCGCACCGGACTGCAGCGCACCGGATTCCGCCGGTCCGTCCGCACCGCGGTCTTCGCGGGCGCGGCGCATCCGCTGAGTACCGTCGGCACGGGAGGTGCCCGATGACCGCGCACACCGTCGACGCGGCGGTCACCGGTTCCGCGCCCGCCTCCGGCGGCGCCTCCGCCGATCGGCAGCCGGGGGACGGTGCGCCGGACGGCGGCAGTAGGAACGGCGGCGCCGCTCCCCGGCCCGCCCGTCGGGCCGACGCCGCGGCCGCCGCAGCACCCACCGCCGCAGCCGCCGCCACCGCGCTCGCCGACCCGGCCGCCACCGCCGCCACCGCGGTCACCGTCGCAGCGGCCACCGCGGTCACCGGCGCGATCACCGTCGCAGCGGCACCCGGCCCGGTCCCGGTCGGCCCGGTCCCGGTGGGGGCGGCCCACCCGGGCTCCGCCGCGACGGCGGCGCTCCCCGGTCTGCCGCAGGCGCTCGGCAGCCGGGCCCGCACGCTGGCCGGCGGGGTCCGGCGGCGGTGCGCGGAGCTGGCGCGGATGGAGTCCCCGTCGGGGGACGCCCCGCGGCTGGACGCGCTGGCGGAGGAACTGTCCGCGGGCTTCCGGGCCACCGGCGCCGAGGTCGTCCGCGAGCCCGGCCCGGCCGGCGACCATCTGGTGGTGGAGTGGCCCGGACGGCGGGCGGACCTCCCGCATCTGCTGGTCGTCGGCCACCACGACACCGTGTGGCCGGTCGGCACCCTCGCGGACTGGCCGGTGGAGGAGTCCGAGGGGCTGCTCAGCGGCCCCGGCGTGCTGGACATGAAGGCCGGGCTGGCGCTGATCGAGGGGGTGTTCGCGCTCCTCGCCGACCTGGGGCAGCGCCCGCACCGCACGGTCCGCCTGGTGGTGGTCTCCGACGAGGAGGTCGGCAGCCCGAGCGGCCGGATCCTGGTCGAGCGCCACCTCCGGGGCGCCGCCGCCGTGCTGGGCCTGGAGCCCTCGCACCCGGACGGCCGGGTGAAGACCGCCCGCCGTGGCTCCTCCCGGGTCCGGCTGACTGTCACCGGCCGCGAGGCGCACGCCGGGAACGACGCGGCGCTCGGCGTCTCGGCCGTCGACGAGCTGGTGGACCAGCTGATCGCCGTCCGCGGGCTGGTCCGGCAGCCGGGCACCGAACTCAACGCCGGGCGGATCACCGGCGGCACGCGCGCCAACGTGGTGGCCGGGCGGGCCGAGGCCGAGCTCGGACTGCGGTTCGCCACCGCCGAGGCGCAGCGCAGCACCCTCGACACCCTGCAGCACCTGACCGCGCTGCGGCCCGGGGCCCGGGTGCGGGCCGAGGTGATCTCCAGCCGGCCGGCCTGGCCGGAGCGGTCCGGGAACCTGCTGCTGCGGCACGTGCGCTCGCTCGCCGCCGCCCTCGGCCAGCAGCTGGACGGCGCCCCGGCGGGCGGCGCCGGTGACACCAACGCGGCCGGCGCCCGCGGGCTGCCCACCCTGGACGGTCTCGGCGGCGTCGGCGCCGGTGCGCACGCCCGGCACGAGCACCTCCGCACCGATCAGGTGGCTCCCCGGATCGCCCTGTTGACGACCCTGCTGGCCGTTCCGCTGCCACGCCTGCGCGACCGGGTCTGACCGGCCCCGTACGGCGTTCCTCCCCGGCCCGGGCAGCCCGCGCTCCCGGGCCGGCGGGGTGTCGCACCCCCGTTCCCCGGCTCCCGCCAGCTCGCCGCCGCCTGCCCGCGAACGCCCCTGCCGCACACCTCGCCGAGGACCCCGGCGGGGGAGCCCCGCCGACCGGTTCGCCGGGCGCCTTGTCACGGGGTGCCACCGGCGTACACAATGGAACCGACCGAACGGTCAGTCGGGAGGTGGGTGCATGACGGCGACAGAGGCGACGGGCCTGGCCGAGCCGGGTCTGGAAGCGCACTTCGACGAGGTGATCGCCGCCGAGCAGCGGATCGAGCCCCGGGACTGGATGCCGGACGCCTACCGGGCGACGCTCATCCGGCAGATCGCGCAGCACGCCCACTCGGAGATCATCGGCATGCAGCCGGAGGGGAACTGGCTCACCCGGGCCCCTTCGCTGCGCCGCAAGGCGATCCTGCTGGCCAAGGCGCAGGACGAGGCCGGGCACGGCCTCTACCTGTACGCGGCCGCGGAGACGCTGGGGATCGACCGCTCCGAGCTGACCGAGAAGCTGATCTCGGGCCGGCAGAAGTACTCCTCGATCTTCAACTACCCCACCCTGACCTTCGCCGACGTCGGCGTGATCGGCTGGCTGGTGGACGGCGCGGCGATCTGCAACCAGGTCCCGCTCTGCCGCTGCAGCTACGGGCCGTACGCCCGGGCCATGGTGCGGATCTGCAAGGAGGAGTCCTTCCACCAGCGGCAGGGCTACGAGCTGCTGATGACGCTGATGCGCGGCACCGAGGCGCAGCGCCGGATGGTGCAGGACGCGGTGGACCGCTGGTGGTGGCCGTCGCTGATGATGTTCGGCCCGCCGGACGGCGACTCGCCGAACAGCGCGCAGTCGATGGCCTGGCGGATCAAGCGGCACAGCAACGACGACCTGCGGCAGCGATTCGTCGACATGACCGTGCCGCAGGCCGAGCACCTCGGCGTGACCCTGCCCGACCCGGCGCTGCGCTGGAACGAAGGGCGCGGCAGCTGGGACTTCGGTGAGCCGGACTGGTCCGAGCTCAAGCAGGTGATCAAGGGGCAGGGCCCGTGCAACGAGCAGCGCGTCGAGCGCCGCCGGGCCGCCCACGAGGACGGGGCCTGGGTCCGCGAGGCGGCCCTGGCGTACGCACAGAAGCGGAGAGCCGAGCGTGGAGCCGATCGTGACTGAGACCAGGGCCGGCTGGCCGCTCTACGAGGTGTTCGTGCGCCCTCGGCGCGGCCTCAACCACGTGCACGTCGGTTCGCTGCACGCGCCGGACGACCGGATGGCGCTGCTGAACGCCCGCGACCTCTACACCCGCCGCAACGAGGGCGTCAGCCTCTGGGTGGTCCGCTCCGACGCGATCACCGCCTCCACCCCGGACGAGCAGGACCCGTTCTTCGCCCCCAGCGGCGACAAGGTCTACCGCCACCCGACCTTCTACGACATCCCCGAGGATGTCCCGCACATCTGACGGGGGACCGCAGACCATGACCGACGACCACGTCTACCTGCACCTCTCCGAGGCGAGCGCCGACCCGGAGGGCGAGGCCCGCTGGGCGTACGGCACCGGCTTCGCCGACCCGCTGCTCGGCGTGGACACCTCGGTGCCGCCCGGCGTGGACGGTGCCGACCTCGCCGCGTACTGCCTGATGCTCGGCGACGACGCGCTGGTGCTCGCCCAGCGGCTGATCGAGTGGTGCACCCGCGCCCCCGAGCTGGAGGAGGAGGTGGCGCTCGCCAACCTCGGGCTCGACCTGCTCGGCCAGGCCCGCCACCTGCTCACCCGGGCCGGCCAGGCCGACGGCAGCGGCCGCAGCGAGGACGACCTGGCCTACTGGCGCGAGGAGCACGAGTTCCGCAACGTCCGGCTGGTCGAGGCGCCGAACGGGGACTTCGCGTTCTCGATCGCCCGGCTGCTGCTCTTCTCCACCGCCCGGCACGCGCTCTACCTGCGGCTGAGCACCCATCCGGACCCGGTGCTGGCCGCCATCGCGGCCCGCGGCGCCAAGGAGCTGGCCTACCACCACGAGTACGCGGTCTCCTGGACCCTGCGGCTCGGTGACGGCACCGCCCACTCGGCGGCCCGGATGCAGGCCGGGCTGGACGCCGTCTGGCCGCTGCTGGAGGAGCTGTTCACCCCGCACGCCGTGGAGCTGCGGCTCGGCGTCGACCCCGCGGGGCTGCGCGAGGGCGTGCTGGCGGAGCTGGCCGCCGTGATCGGCGAGGCCTGCCTGACCGTGCCCACCACGCCGCCGCTGGCGCGGGTCGGCGGCCGGGCCGGGCGGGACGGCGTGCACACCGAGGCGCTGGGCCCGCTGCTGGCCGAGTTCCAGGTGCTGGCCCGGGCCCACCCGGGGGCGACGTGGTGACCACCGGGGTCAGCGCCTGGGAGGTGGCGGCCGCCGTCCCCGACCCCGAGCTGCCCATGCTCACCCTCGCCGACCTGGGCATCCTGGCCGGGGTCGACCAGGACGGTGACGCGGTCACCGCCTGGATCACCCCGACGTACTCCGGCTGCCCGGCGGTCGCCGAGATGGCCGCCGACGTGTCCGGCCGGCTGCGCGCCGCGGGGTTCGGCGAGGTCCGGGTCCGGCTGCGGCTCGACCCGCCGTGGTCCACCGACCTGATCACCGAGGCGGGGCGCCGCAAGCTGGCCGAGGCGGGGATCGCCCCGCCGCACACCGGTGCCCGTACCGCCGGTCCCGGCCTGCTGCGGCTCGGCCCGACCCGGCACCTGGTGCACTGCCCGAACTGCGGCGGCGCCGACACCGAGGAGCTGTCCCGCTTCGGCTCCACCGCCTGCAAGGCGCTCTGGCGCTGCCGGTCCTGCCGGGAGCCCTTCGACCGGATCAAGGAGATCTGAATGGCCGTCCGCCGACCGACGTTCCACGAGCTGCGGATCGCGGCCCTGGAACCGCTCTGCGAGGACGCGGTCGCGGTCACCTTCGAGGTGCCGGACGCGCTCGCCGAGGACTTCGCGTTCCGCCCGGGGCAGACCCTCACCCTGCGGCGGATCGTGGACGGCGCCGACGAGCGCCGTTCCTACTCGCTCTGCTCCGCGGTGGGCGGCCCGCTGCGGATCGCGGTGCGCGAGGTGCCCGGCGGGCTGTTCTCGCGCTGGCTGGTGCGCGAGGCCCGGGTCGGCGAGCGGGTCGAGGTCATGCCGCCGAGCGGGCTGTTCGGGCCGGACCTGGCGGAGCCCGCGGAGCACGTCCTGATCGCGGCCGGTTCCGGGATCACCCCGATGCTCTCCATCGCCGGTTCCGTGCTCGCCGCGCACCCGGGGTCGAAGGTCACCCTGCTGTACGGCAACCGCCGCAGCGACACCGTGATGTTCGCCGACGAGCTGGCCGACCTGAAGGACCGTCATCTCGACCGGTTCCAGCTGCTGCACGTGCTGTCCCGGGAGACCCGGGACGCCGAGCTGCTCAGCGGGCGGCTCGACGCCGAGCGGGTCGGTGCGCTGCTCGCCGCCCTGGTGGAGCTCGAGGCCGTGGGCCACTTCTGGCTCTGCGGCCCGTACGGGATGGTGCTCGGGACCAAGGAGCTGCTGACCGGTCTCGGGGTGCCCGCCGACCGCGTGCACCAGGAGCTGTTCCACGCGGAGGACGAGCCGGTCACCGAGCGCGTCGAGGCCGTCCCGGACGGGGAGTTGAGCGAGGTGACGCTGGTGCTCGACGGGCGGGCGTCCACCCTGGCGCTGCCCCGGGACCGTTCGCTGCTGGACGGCGCCCAGCGCTCCCGGCCGGATCTGCCGTTCGCCTGCAAGGGCGGGGTGTGCGGTACCTGCCGGGCGCTGGTGGTGGAGGGCGAGGTCGACCTGCGGCGCAACTTCGCGCTGGAGGAGAAGGAGTTGGCGGCCGGCTACGTGCTGACCTGCCAGGCCCGCCCGGTCTCCGACAAGGTCACCGTCGACTACGACCGCTGATCCCGGCCGGGCCGCCCCCGGGAATCGGAGGATTCGTCAACTGATCGTCGCACGTGTGTGGTTGAGTGGGCGCACCCTGTTCCGATCCGGAGGGAGACCGGATGCGCCACCACCTGGCCCGCTGTGGAACGGCCCTGCTCGCGACGCTGCTGGCGGCCGGTTGCGGTGCCGATCCGGCCCCGGAGAAGGACGGCCCCGGCGACTACCGGGCGAAGGACGACATCTGCACCGTCCTGCCGTACCGGTTGCTGGTCGACCCGCTGGGCGACCCCTTCGGTACCGACGAGCCGTCCACCCGTGACTCGGGCGGCGCCCCGGCCGCCAAGTGCGTGGCGTCCTTCGACCCGCAGAGCGCCTCGCCCTACCGGCACACCGTCACCACGGTGGACGTCATCTTCCTCCCGGACACCGCGCTGGCCCGCAAACTGCACACCTTCGACCGCACCGAGAACCAGCCCAAGTACGCGATCGGCGGCGCGGTGACCGAGGTGAAGGGGGTCGGCCGGGAGGCGTTCCGGTTCCGCAACACGGCCGGGTCGGACACCGGGCCGATGTTCGAACTGGTCACCCGGGACAGCAACGTGCAGATGACCCTCACCTTCCTGGTCGACTTCCGGGAGCCGCCGGACGACAAGGCGGCCGATGTGGTGCTCCGGAAGATGGAAGAGTTCGCCCGGGCCTCGCTCACCGCGCTGAAGGGCTGAGCGGGCCGCCCGGGTCAGCGCACGGCGAGGGCGGGCTCGCCGAGCAGCTTCACGATCTCGTTGACCGCCGCCCGGCCGGCCCGGTTGGCGCCGACCGTGCTGGCCGACGGCCCGTAGCCGACCAGGTGGATCCGCGGGTCGGCGGCGGCCCGGGTGCCCTCCATCCGGATGCCGCCGCCCGGGCCGCGCAGCCCCAGTGGCGCCAGGTGC
Organism: Kitasatospora sp. NPDC048540; assembly: GCF_040651175.1. Classification (NCBI taxonomy): domain Bacteria; kingdom Bacillati; phylum Actinomycetota; class Actinomycetes; order Kitasatosporales; family Streptomycetaceae; genus Kitasatospora; species Kitasatospora sp. NPDC048540. The sequence continues at coordinate 8,039 of NZ_JBEZIR010000121.1, read as the reverse complement.
TTCACCTCGGGGCGGAAGCCGGTGGCCCAGACGATCGCGTCCACCCGCTCCTCGTGCCCGCCCCAGGCGACGCCGTGCTCGGTCAGCCGGTCGAACATCGGCCGGCGCTCCAGCGCCCCTAGTTCCCGCGCGCGCCGGTACGCGACGGACGGGCCGAGCCCGGTCACGCTGACCACGCTGCGTACCGGCAGCCCCAGCCGCACCCGCTCCTCGACCTGCGCCACCACCGCGCGCCCGAACTCCGGCGTGAACGGCCCCTCGTGGTACACCGGCGGGCGGCGGGTCACCCACAGTGTCCCGGCCACCTCGGCCACCTCGGACAGCACCTGGATCGCGGAGGCGCCGCCGCCGACGACCGCCACCCGCTGCCCGGCGAAGGACTCCGGGCCCCGGTACTCGGAGTAGTGCAGCTGCCGTCCGGCGAAGTGTCCCGGGTAGTGCGGGAGGAACGGCCTGGTCCAGGTCCCGGTCGCGTTGATCAGGGCCCGCGCCGACCACCGGCCGGCGTCCGACTCGACCAGCAGCCGCCCGTCCGCCGCCGGGCGGACCGCGCCGACCCGCACCGGGCGGACCACCGGCAGCGCGTGCTCCGCCTCGTACGCGGCGAAGTAGCCGGGCACCACCTCGCGGGCGGGCGCCGCCGGGTCGGGCGCGGGCAGCTCGAAGTCCGGCAGGTCGTGGAAGCCGTGCACGGTGGCCATCCGCAGCGAGGGCGAGCGGTGGGCCCAGGCGCCGCCGGGCGCGGGGTCGGCGTCCAGCACCACGAAGCCGCGGTACGGCTCGAAGCCGCGGCGGCGCAGGTGGTACGCGGCCGACAGTCCGGCCTGTCCGGCGCCGACCACCACGACGTCGACCTCGGTCGGCGCTTCGGCCGCCGCCCGCTCACTGGTTGCACCGTAAACAGTCACGGTGGTGAAACATGTGGGTGTTGCGGCGTGTTCCCGCTCAGCCGGCCGCCGCCCGCAGGTGCACCAGGCCGGCCACCCCGAAGATCAGGACGGTGTCGACGGCCGGTTCGGCCGAGGTGCCGGGGGTGGCGGTCGCGGCTCCGCCGGGAGCGGGGGCGGGGAAGGTGATCCCGGGGCCGTCGCCGCCGAAGACCGCGCTCTCGCCGGGCCGGATCAGCACACCGGCCGGGCTGAGCGCGTTCTCCGGGCCCGTGCTGCCCCGGAGCGTCGCCCGTCCGTCCGCCGCCGTGCTGACCTGGCTGAGGTGTTCGGGCGTCGAACCCTCGTTGCGGATGGTCACGGTCAGTTCGGCCCCGCCGGACGGCGACCGGCGCAGGACCGCGCCGGTCAGCTCCAGGTGCGAGCGCGGGCTCTCGACCGAGAGCGAGCCGATCGCGGCCGGGGCCGGGGCGGGCGCCGTGGCGGCCCCGGAGCTGCAGCCCGTCAGCAGCGCGAGCAGGACCGCCGCCGATCCGGCGGCGGCCGCGCGGACCTGACGGGCTGGGGTGCGGTGAGGTGACATGGTCCGCATTATGGGCGCGCTTATGCCCGGGCGGCGGGGCGACCCGGCGCGGGCCGGGCGCGGCCGTCCTCCTCGGCGGGGGGCCGGTGGCCGGCGGTGAAGGCGGCGAGGGCCTGCCCGACCGCGTCGAAGGTGAGGGTGGTGAACGCGGCGTGGTCGGCGGCGACCGCCGCCGGGTCCGCGCCGGCCAGCTGCCGGCGCGCGTTGCCGGTGAAGACGGTGCGCGCGGCGGCGAGGCCGAGGGTGGCGGTGAACCGGGCCTGCGGCTCGTCCTGCCCTTCGGCCAGCAGCAGTTCGGCCAGCCGCTCCTCCAGCACCTCCAGCGCCTCGCGGGCGTAGGCGAGCAGCGCGGGGGAGTCCAGCACGGTGAACCAGAAGGCCGGATGGTGGGTGCCGACGGCGGCGAACGGGTGGCCCTGCCTGCCGAACCGGATCATCAGGTCCCGCAGCGCCGTCAGCGGCCCGGTGCCGGGCGGCCGTCCGGTGACGGCTCCGGCGAGCAGGTCGAGCGCCTCGGGGAGCCGGTCGAGGAAGAGCTCCTCCTTGCGCGGGAGTAAGGGCCTTCGTCCAGCAGCACCGGGGTCCCGGCGGCCCCGGGGCGGGCGCCGGGGCCGGCCCGGTCCGGGCGCCGCGGTTCGCCGCCCACTTCGGCGGCATCACCGTCGACGGCACGGCGATCCACCTCGCCGACCCGGCCTTCGCCGACCTCGGCCCGGCCGGCGAGGTGCTCGTCGTCCCGCAGCAGCAGGTCGAGGCGATGCTGGCCGCCCGCGCCGCCGAGCTCGGGGTCGAGGTCCGGCGCGGGGCCGAGGTGACCGCCTTCGAGCAGGACGCGGACGGGGTGACGGTCACCCAGGCCGACGGGCGGCGCCTGCGGGCCGGCTGGCTGGCCGGCGCGGACGGCGGCCGCAGCACCGTCCGCAAGCTGGCCGGGTTCGCCTTCCCCGGGACGGACCCGGAGATCACCGGGCACCAGGCGATGGTCGAGCTGACGGGCGGGGAGAAGCTCGCCCGCGGCTGGCAGGCCACCCCGACCGGGGTCCACGTCAACGGGCCGATGGCCGGGCGCGTCCTGACCGTCCAGTTCGACGGCCCGCCCGCCGACCGCGACGCCCCGGTGACCGCCGCGGAGCTCACCGCGGCGCTGCGGCGGGTGACCGGCGAGGAGGTGACGGTCACGGCCGTCCACTCGGCGACCAGGTTCACCGACAACGCCCGGCTCGCCGAGGACCACCGCCGCGGCCGGGTGCTGCTGGCCGGCGACGCGGCGCACGTCCACTCGCCGTTCGGCGGGCAGGGCCTGAACCTCGGGCTCGGTGACGCCGCCAACCTGGGCTGGAAGCTGGCCGCCGTGGTGCGCGGCACCGAGCCCGAGGGCCTGCTCGACAGCTACACCGCCGAGCGCCGCCCGATCGCCGCGCAGGTGCTGGAGTGGACCCGGGCCCAGGTCGCACTGATGCGCCCCCGCCCGTACGAGCGGGCCCTGCGGTCCGTCGTAGCCGACCTGCTGGGCAGCCCGGCCGGCAGCACGTACATCGCCCGCCAGCTGTCCGGGGTGCTCCAGCGGACCGGGCCCGCCGAGGGCCACCCGCTGGTCGGCGGGCAGGCACCGGAACTCCGGTTCGCGGACGGCACCCGGCTGGCCGACCACTTCCACCGAAGTGGCGCGGTGCTGCTGCGGCTGGCACCGGACGCCCCGAGGGCGGACGGCTACGGGCAGCGGGTCCGCACCGTCACCGCCGACTGCCCTGACCGGCCGGGGCTGGCCGCGCTGCTGATCCGCCCGGACGGGTTCGTGGCCTGGGCGGTGGACCGTGATGCCGCACCGGCCGACGGCCTGCCTGCGGCGCTGGCCGCCTGGTTCGGCTCCCCGGGCGCCCCACCCCGGCCGGCCGCCGGCTGAACCCGCCCGGCCCCTGCCGTCCGGACGCCGCGACGGCAGGGGCCGGGCACCGCCACCCCGGCGGTGCCCGGCCCCGGGGGCCGGCGGTCCGTCAGCCCAGGGGGGAGATCACCGCGGCGGTGCCGTAGGCGCAGATCTCGGTCCCCAGGTCGGCCGCCTCGGTGACGTCGAACCGCATCATCAGGACCGCGTTGCCGCCGCGCGCGGCGGTCTGCTCGATCAGCCGCTCCATCGCCTGGTTCCGGCTCTCCACCAGGGTCTTGGTCAGCCCCTTCAGCTCGCCGCCCACCAGGGACTTCAGGCCCGCGCCGATCTGCGAGCCGAGGTGCCGGCTGCGCACCGTCAGGCCGAACACCTCGCCGATGATCCGCTCGACGCGGTACCCGGGCACGTCGTTGGTGGTGACCACCAGCACGTTGTCGGACGGGCGCTGCCCGCCGCCGTAGTCGTCAAGATTGCTCATCGCACCACCCTTGCCGATGAACGCCGCATCTCCCCGCTGACGCGCCGGGCGGCCCACCGTGCCACGGCGGCGGACGGCCGCCCGAAGAACCCGGTACGCACCGGTGATCCGGGACCCCCGGGGGCCGTACTGTAGGCGCATGGGCGAGCGAAGCGATCATCCGCAGGGGCCGGGCGCGGCGGAGGAGTCCGGCGCGCAGGACATCGAGGCGACGGTGGTGCTCGGCATCCGGATCACCGACTGGCCGTCCCTGCGCGCCGCCGCGCAGGCCGCCGTCGGCGAGCTGGACTTCACCGGGATCGACCCGGACGGGCAGCGCGCCGAGCTGCTGCGCGAGGTCTCCGAGGACCCGAACGCCGCCCTGGGCGCCCTGCTCCACCCGGACCGGCTGGTCGCGGCGATCCCCGGCATCGAGGCGCTCGGCGGGACGCTGGAGATCAGCATCACCGACGACTTCGCCCCGGACTTCGCCGAGCTGTTCCCGCTCGAGACCGACGACGGCGACGGCGGCGACTGGACCCTCACCCCGCGCACCGCCTGCCTTCTGCACACCCAGCTGATCGGCCTCGCCGACGCCGCCTACGACGACCTGGACGAGCACCTCGACGAGCCGGTCACCGACGCCGACGAGAGCGACTGGGCGGTCTTCGCCCGGCTGCCGCAGCGGACCTGGAACCTGCACCGGGCCTGGCGCCGCACGCTCGCCCGGACCTTCGACGACCTCGCCGACGACCTCGCGCTCGGCGAGTGGCCGCTGCCCAGGTGCCTGGCCGAGGAGCTGGCGCTGCGGATGGCCCTGGCCGACGCCCGGGCCCTGCTCGGCGCCCAGCCGGAGTCCGTCGCGGACATGATGGGCGACCTGCCCGCCGACCTGTACGACTACGACTGGGACGGCTGCGCGGACGAGCTGTTCGGCGTGTTCGGCCCGGACGACGGCGACGCCGAGTTCGACGCCCTCCAGCGCACCGAGCAACTGCTGGGCGTGACCCACCCCGAGGGCTGGTTCCTGTCCTACGAGGACGCCGAGGAGCGCGACCCCGGGCGCGGCCACCGCCGCTGACCCCTGGCATTCTTGGTCGGGTGAGTTCACCTTTCGACGCACCCGGCACCCCCGACGAGCCCGCCGACCGGGACGGCAGGGAGCAGTTCGTGCTCCCGCTGGTGGTCCGCCTGGAGCGGACCGACCCACCGGCCAGGACCGACGCCCTGGAGACCTCCGCCCGGGCGGTGCTCACCCTGCTCGCCGACCCGCGGGTGACCGGGGCCGACGGCGAGTGGTCCGAGCGGGTCGCCGCCTGGGAGGACGCCCGGATCCGCAAGGTGGTCCGCCGGGCCCGCGGCGGCGAGTGGCGCAAGGCCGGCGAACTGCCCGGCATCACCGTCACCGGCGGCACCGCCGAGGTACGGGTGTTCCCGCCGGTGCCGCTGGACGGCTGGCCCAAGGAGCTGGCCAAGCTGCAGGTCTCCGGCACCGACCTGGAGGAGGCCGGCGAGCCCGCCGAGCCGCTGCCCGGCACGCCCGTGCTGTGGCTCAACCCCGACCTGGAGATGAGCGCCGGCAAAACCATGGCGCAGACCGGCCACGCCGCCCAGCTCGCCTGGTGGCGGCTGGACGACGGGCAGCGCAAGGAGTGGGCGCAGACGGGGTTCGCGCTGGCCGTGCGCACGGCCACCCCGGCCGCCTGGGCGGAGCTCACGGCGAGCGGGCTGCCGCTGGTCCGCGACGCCGGCTTCACCGAGATCGCCCCCGGCAGCTGCACGGTCGTCGCGGACCACCCGGCGCTGCGCCCCGCCTGACCGCCGGAGAGCCACTACCGGGAATCAGACCGCGACGAGTTCCTGCTCGCGGTCCGGCGTCCCGACCTTGGGCTTCTTCGTCGGCAGCGACAGCCGGAAGACCTTGCGCCACGCGGAGAACACCTGCTTGGGCAGCGGCCCGGTGACGTACTCCAGCTCGTACTTCTCGAACAGGGTGCGCACCTTCACCGCGACTTCGGCGTACCGGTTGCTCGGCAGGTCCGGGAACAGGTGATGCTCGATCTGGTGCGACAGGTTGCCGGTCATGAAGTGCATGGCCCTGCTGCCGCTGATGTTCGCCGAGCCCATCATCTGGCGCAGGTACCACTGGCCGCGCGTCTCGCCCCTGACCGACCGGCGCTCGAAGACCTGTACACCCTCGGGGAAGTGCCCGCACATGATCACCGAGTGGGACCAGATGTTGCGGACCAGGTTCGCGGTGAACGTGGCGGCGAGCGTGGTGAGGAACGACGGGCCCGACAGCAGCGGGTGGATCACGTAGTCCTTGAGCACCTGCTTGCGGATCTTGCGGCCCACGGCCTTGGCCCGGGCGCGGAACTCCGGGTCCTTGCGGCGGCGCTTGTGCAGGTTCTTGCCGAGCTCCAGGTCGTACGCCGCGATGCCGTACTCGAAGAAGCAGGCGTTGACGAGGTTCCACAGCGGCTGGCCGAGGTGGAGCGGGTGCCACTTCTGGTCCTCGTCGACGCGCATGATGCCGTAGCCGAGGTCGTTGTCCTTGCCGATCACGTTGGTGTACGTGTGGTGCAGCTCGTTGTGCGAGTGCTTCCACTGCTCGGCCGGCGAGACGTGGTCCCACTCCCAGGTGGTGGAGTGGATCTTCGGGTCCCGCATCCAGTCCCACTGGCCGTGCAGGACGTTGTGGCCGATCTCCATGTTGTCCATGATCTTCGCCACGGACAGACCGGCGGTGCCGAGCAGCCACGCGGGCGGGAAGATCGAGAACAGCAGCACGCCCCGGCTGGCCAGCTCGAGCTTGCGCTGCGCCGAGATGACCTTGCGGATGTAGGCGGCGTCCTTCTCGCCGCGGCCGGCGATCACTTCGTCGCGGATCGCGTCCAGCTCGCGGCCGAGCTCCTCGATCTGCTCCGCGGTCAGGTGGGCGGTGGGGTCGATGGCGGTCAAGGTGCCTCTACCGTTCGATGTCGCAGGGGCCCGCCGCGGCGGACACACAGGTCTGGATGAGGACGCCCGGCTCGGCCTCGGTGATCTCGCCGGTGCGCAGGTCGCGGACGGCGCCCGCCTTGAGCGGCGTGACGCAGCCGAAGCAGATGCCCATGCGGCACCCGGAGGGCATGAGCACGCCGGCTTCCTCGCCGATGGCCAGCAACGGCGTGGCGCCGTCCGCGTCGACGGTCCTGCCGGTGGCGCTGAACGTGACCTCGCCGCCGCCGCCGCCGCCGCCGTCGCCGCCGGCGACGACGATGCGGGGGCGGAAGCGTTCGGTGTGCAGTCGCTCTCGGACGCCGTGTTCGGTCCAGTGCTCCTCTGCGGCGTCGAGCAGGCCCGCGGGCCCGCAGGCCCAGGTCTCGCGCTCGGCCCAGTCGGGCACGAGTTCGCCGAGACGGGCGATGTCGAGCCTGCCGTCCGTGCCGGTGTGCACCTCGGTGAGGCGCAGCTTCTCCTCCGCGACCAGGTCGTGCAGTTCGTTGCGGAAGATCACGTCTTGCGGCTGCGGTGCGCAGTGGACCATGACGACGTCGTCGAGATCGGTGTCGCGCAGCATGCCCATCACGGGAGTGATACCGCTGCCGGCCGTCAGGTAGAGCACCTTGGCGGGCTCGGCCTGCGGCAGCACGAAGTCACCGGTCGGCTGGTCGAGCTGGATCAGCGTGCCCGGTGTCGCCCTGCGGACGAGGTGGTTGCTGACCTGGCCGTCCGGGATCGCCTTCACGGTGATCGTGATGTGGCCGTCCTCGCGGTCCGTCGGTGAGGTGATGGAGTAGGCACGCCACAGGCGCCTCCCGTCGACGTCGACCCCGATCCGCACGTACTGACCGGCCGTGTGGCCGCGCCAGCCCCGTCCCGGCCTGATCACGATGGTCGCCGCGTCGCCCGTCTCGGGGTGCACGGCCATGATGCGCCCACGGAGGTCGGCGCCCGCACGCAGCGGGCTGACCAGGTCGAGGTAGTCCGACGGCAGCAACGGCGTCGTGACCATCTCCAGCAGTTTCCACGCCCTGCTGCGGAGGGCTGCACTCGTCATGACCCCAGCTTGCTGCGCCGCAGGGCGTAAAGTCCTGACCGTAGGACGTGAATCTGGTCGGCTGAATTGTTCGCAGGGAACAAGAATGTGAGCCATGTAATCCGGAGGGCCAGCGAGCTGGTCCTGAACGAGACGACGGTCACCGCGCTTCGGGCCGGGCTGACGGGCACCGCCGACGAGGT
>NZ_JBEZIR010000120.1:0-27669 GCF_040651175.1 Kitasatospora sp. NPDC048540 | reverse complement strand
GATGATGCGGGACGCGAAGATCACCCAGATCTACGAGGGCACCAACCAGGTCCAGCGCATCGTGATGGCCCGCAACCTGCCGTAACGCGCACCGGCCTGCCGCACCGCCCGTGCGGCAGGCCCGTCCGGCAGGCCCGCGCAAATCGGGTTGCCGCGCCGCCGGGCGGCTGGCAGGGTGCGGTTCTTCGCCGACGGACACGGGGGGCCGGGATGCCGATCTACTTCTACGGCGCCGACGAGCCGCCCTACGGCTGCTTCTCCAACTTCTCGCCGCACGGCTTCGAGCTCGACGGGCTGTGGTGGCCCACCTCCGAGCACTACTTCCAGGCGCAGAAGTTCGCCGGTACCCGGCACGCCGAGACCGTCCGCCGCGCCGGCACGCCGTTGCGGGCGGCGGAGTTGGGCCGGGACCCGGCCCGCGGACTGCGCCGGGACTGGGAGCGGGTCAAGGACGAGGCGATGCGCCGCGCGGTGGAGGCGAAGTTCCGCGCCCACCCCGACCTCCGGGCGGTGCTGCTGGCCACCGGTGACCAGGAGCTGGTCGAGGACACCGGCACCGACCACTACTGGGGTCGCGGCCGCACCGGCACCGGCCGCAACATGCTCGGCCGGATCCTGATGCGCACCCGCACCCGGCTGCGGGCCGGGCCCGAGGCGCGGTAGGGCACGGCGGGCGGGCGCCGCTGCCGGACGGCGGCGGTCAGCCGAGCAACTGCCCGTCGTACCAGACGTCCTCGTACCCCGGGCCGAAGCTGAACCGCCAGCCCGGCGGCAGCGCCAGGTAGGGCTTCAGCGACGGACAGACCGTCACCAGGTGGCCGACCGGGGTGGGGACGAAGAAGTCGGGATCGTCGGGAAGTTCCTCGGCGGACCAGACGAACCAGCCGCAGGCACCGTCCTCGGGCGGCTGCCGCAGGCCGTTCAGCGGGAACCTGACGCTGGAGAAGGTCCCGGCGAGGCCGAGGATCTCGGCGGCGCCGACGGGTGCGGGCTCGACGCCGAACCGGGCGCAGACCGCATCGTGGTCGTGAAGCATGGCAGATCCAGACATTTCGCGTCCCACCCCGCACCCGGCATCCTACGCCGCCGGGCGCGGCGAGGTTTGGACCCGCTCCGGCCATGCCAGGAATGGAGGATGACCAGGACAGCACCGGCCGCCCTGCGGCTCTCCGACGAGGTACGCGACGCCCTGCAGGACGGGACCCCGGTGGTCGCGCTGGAGTCGACGATCATCGCGCACGGCCTGCCCCGGCCGCGCAACCTCCAGGTCGCCGGGGAGCTGGAGGAGCTGGTCCGGGCCGCGGGCGCGGTGCCGGCCACCATCGCGGTGCTGGACGGCCTGCCGCGGGTCGGGCTCGGCAAGGCCGAGCTGGAGCGGGTCGCCACCGACACCGGCCTGCGCAAGCTGGGCTTCCGCGACCTGGCCCCGGCGGTCGCGGCCGGGGCGAGCGGGGCGACCACCGTCTCGGGCACCGCGTTCCTGGCGGCCCGGGCCGGGATCCGGGTCTTCGCCACCGGCGGCCTCGGCGGGGTGCACCGGGGCTGGACCGACACCCAGGACGAGTCCAACGACCTCGCGCTGCTGGCCAGGACCAGGATCACCGTGGTCTGCGCCGGGGTGAAGTCGATCCTCGACGTCCCCGCGACGCTGGAGCGGCTGGAGACGCTCGGTGTGGCCGTCCTCGGTCACCGGACGGAGTCCTTCCCCGGCTTCTACCTGACCAGTTCGGGCAGCCCGGTGGACTGGACGGTGCAGGGGCCGGCCGAGGTCGCCGCCGTGATGCGCGCCCAGGACGGCCTGGGCGGACCCGGATCGGCGCTGATCGTGGCCAACCCGGTACCGCCGCACCAGCAGTTGGACCCCGGGCTGCACGACCGGGTGCTCGCCGAGGCGCTCGCGGCGGCCGAACGGGAGGGCGTCACCGGGCAGGCCACCACGCCGTTCCTGCTCGCGTACCTCACCGAGCACACCGCCGGTGCCTCGCTGGAGGCCAACCTGGCCGCCGTACGCGGCAACGTCGCCCTCGCCGCCGAGATCGCCGGCGCGTGGGCAGCGGACCCGGCGGACCCGGCGGACCCGGCCGGCCCGGCGGCGGGGGCGGGCGGAGCGGTGGAACGCGGATGACCGCCGGGCCCGGCGCGCTGCTGGTGATCGGGGACGTGGTCACCGACGTGCTCGCGCTGCACGAGGGCCCGCTCGCACCGGACACCGACACCGCGGCGCGGATCTCGGTGTGCCCGGGCGGCGCGGGCGCCAACGTCGCGGCCTGGGCCGCCCACCGGGGCGCCCCTGTCGTCCTGCTGGCCAGGGCCGGCGCCGACAGCGCCGAGTGGCACCGCGGGCAGCTGCGGGCGGCGGGTGTCGACCCCCGGCTGGTGGTGGACCGGGACGCCCCGACGGCGGTGGTGGTCTGCCTGGTCGACGGCCGGGCGGAGCGCACCCTGGTGACCGACGGCGGCGCATCGGTGCGGCTCGGCCCCGAGGACTGGGACCCGCGGCTGCTCACGGGCGTGGCCCGGGTGCACCTGTCCGGCTACCTGTTCTTCTCGGAACCCGGGCGCCGGCTCGCCGCCCTGGTGCTGGCCGAGGCCGCCGCGCGCGGCACACCGGTGAGCGTGGACCCGGCGTCGACCGGTTTCCTCGGGCGGCTCGGGGTGGACGCCTTCCGGGCGGCGGTGGCCGGCGCCGGGCTGCTGCTGCCGAACCTCGCCGAGGCCCGGCTGCTGTCCGGCCGGGCCGACGGGGTCGGCGCGGCCGAGGAGTTGAGCGCGGCGTACGGGACGGCGGTGGTCACGCTCGGCGCGGCCGGCGCGCTGGTGGCGCGGGACGGCAGGCTGGTCGCCCGGGTACCGGGGGTGCCCGCGGCGGCGCTGGACAGCACGGGTGCGGGCGACGCGTTCACCGGCGGGTTCCTGGCCGCCGCGCTGGCCGGCGCGGGGCTCGCGGCGGCCGCGGAGGCGGGCTGCCGGGCGGGCGCCGAGGCCGTCCGGACGGTGGGCGGACGCCCCGCCGCCGGCCCGGCGGCCTGAACCGCTCCCGCGGGCGGCGCCGCGGACCCGCCCGGTCGGGTTACTGTGGGTCGGGTCCGAACGGTAAGTGTGCTGGGGGTGTGCGATTTTGTCGGAGCATCAGGACGGTCCGGAGCGCCGGGACTGGACCGGGGAGCTGGGCGGGATGGTCGAGCAGGTCGGCGGCCACCGGCCGCCGGAGATCGAAACCTCGCTCCCGCACTCGGCCCGGATGTACGACTACTGGCTCGGCGGCAAGACCAACTTCCCGGCCGACCGGGCCCTCGGCGAGGCCTTCGAGCAGGCCATCCCGAGCATCCGCACGATGGCCCGGGAGAACCGGGCCTTCCTCGGCCGCTCGGTCCGCTACTTGGTGCGGGAGGCGGGCATCCGCCAGTTCCTGGACATCGGCACCGGCATCCCCACCGAGGGCAACACCCACGAGGTCGCCCAGGCCGAGGCCGTGGACAGCCGGGTGGTGTACGTCGACAACGACCCGATCGTGCTGGCGCACGCCCGTGCGCTGATGGTCAGCGGCGTCGCGGGGAGGACCGCCTACCTCCACGCCGACCTGCGGGAGCCGGAGCGGATCCTGTCCCACCCGGCGCTCACCGGCACCCTCGACGTCACCCGGCCGGTCGGTCTGATGCTGGTGGCGATCCTGATGCTGCTGGAGGACGAGGACGACCCGTGGGGCAAGGTCCGCAAGCTGCTGGACGCGCTGCCGGCCGGCAGCCACGTCGCGATCACCCATCCCAGCGCGGACTTCAACCCGGAGGCGATGGGCCAGGTCGTCGCGGCGGCGCAGCAGGGACGGTTGACCCTGGTCCCGCGCACCAGGGAACAGGTCGCGGAGTTCTTCGGCGACTGGGAGCTGATCGAACCGGGTGTGGTCCCGGTGATGGGCTGGCACCCGGACGGCGCCCCGCCCGCGGACCCGCAGGCCGCCTACTACTGGGCCGGGGTGGCCCGCAAGCGTTCCTGAGCGGCCCGCCGGGGGCGCCCGCGGCCCCGGGGACTACGCTCGGGAGCTGTGAACGACGAGTGGCAGCCCGACCGGTCCTCGCTGTCCGGTGCGCAGTTCGAGCGGGGGACCGACGGTCCCAAGGTGATCCTGGTGGGTGTGGACGGCTCCGCCGCCTCGGGCCGGGCCGCCGCGTACGCGGCCGGGCTGGCCCGCCGTCAGAACGCGCTGCTGGTGGTGGTCTACGTGCAGCCGGTGCTCGGGACGGCGGTGGCGATGGGCGCGTCCGTGGCCGAGGTGACCGAGGAGGTCGCCGAGTCGCTGGTGGCCGAGATCAGGGCCTGGGCGGACCGGATGCGCGGCGTGTTCGAGGTCCGGTGGCAGTTCGTCACCTTCCGCGGTGACCCGTACGGCGGCCTGGTCGCCACCGCGGACCGGCTGAAGGCGGACGCCGTGGTGGTCGGCGCCTCCGAACAGGCCGGGCACCGGATCGTCGGCTCGGTGGCGGTCCGCCTGGTGAAGTCCGGCCGCTGGCCGGTCACCGTCGTCCCGTAGCCGCCCCCGGCGTCCCGGCCGGGACCCGGTGGGCGGAGCCGGTCCGCCGGACCCCCGTGCGATACCTCTTATTGAGAGCTAAAATGACGGTATGGCGACCACGGGACTGGGTGACGAGCTGGCCGACCTGCTGGTCGGGATCCAGCGGCTGCTGCGCCGGCGCCTGCGGCGGGGCCTGACCGCGCCCCGGCTGCGCGGCGCGCAGGTGGAGTTGCTGCGGCTGGTGGCCGCCCGGCCGGGCATCCGGGTCTCCGCCGCCGCCAAGGAGCTGTACCTGGCGGGCAACTCGGTGTCCACCCTGGTCAACCAGCTGGTCCGGGACGGCCTGCTGCTGCGGGCCCCCGACCCGGCGGACGGCCGCGCCGCGCTGCTGCACCCGACGCCGCAGGCCGCGGCGCGCCTCGCAGCCTGGGACGGACGCCGCAGCGAGCTGGTCACCGCGCAGGTAGCGCTGCTGTCCGAGGCGGACCGGGTGGCGCTCACAGCCGCACTCCCGGCCCTGCGGCGTCTGGCCGAGGGCCTCCACGAGGAAGGGGACGGGGAATGACCGTGACACCCGCCGTGACACCGGCCGCCGGCGGTCCGCCGCCGGGCGGGCCGGCCACCGCCGTGCGCTGCACCGGCCTGCGGTACTCCTTCGGCGCCGCCCGTGCGGTCGACGGTCTGGACCTGGAGGTCCGAGCCGGTGAGGTGTTCGGCCTGCTCGGTCCGAACGGCGCGGGCAAGACCACCGCGATCCGGGCGATCACCACCCTGCTGCGGATCCCGCCGGGCATGGTCGAGGTGTTCGGGCACGACAGCGCCCGGGAGCGGATGGCGGTGCGCCGCCTGCTCGGGTACGTGCCGCAGCAGCTGTCCGCCGACGGCGGCCTGACCGGGCGGGAGAACGTCGCCCTGTTCGCCCGGGTCTTCGACGTGCCGCGCCGCGAGCGGGCCGCCCGGGTGGCCGAGGCGCTGGCCGCCGTCGACCTCACCGAGGCGGCCGACCGGCTGGCCGGGACGTACTCCGGCGGCATGGTCCGGCGCCTGGAGCTGGCCCAGGCGCTGGTCAGCGCGCCGCGGCTGCTGATCCTGGACGAGCCGACGATCGGCCTCGACCCGATCGCCCGGACCGGGGTGTGGGACCGGATCAACGAGGTCCGGGCGGCCACCGGGATGACGGTGCTGGTCACCACGCACTACATGGACGAGGCGGACCAGTACTGCGACCGGGTGGGCCTGATGCACCGCGGCCGGATCCGGGCGCTGGGCACGCCGGGCGAGCTCCGGCACGCGCTGGCCGGTCCCGGCGGCGCCGAACCGAGCCTGGAGGACGTCTTCCGCCACTACGCCGGCAGCGGGCTGACCGGCCGCGACAACGACGAAGGAGGGGATCTCGGCGATGTCCGCCGCACCCGCAGGACCGCTTCCCGTGTCGGCTGACGCCCCGGCCGCCCCGCCGGCCCCCGTCGCCGCGTCCCCGCAGCTGCGGCTGCTGCTGACCCCGCCGCCGGCCCGCCGGGGCTGGCGGCTGGTGCCCGCCCGGGTGGCGGCGCTCTGCGCCATCGAACTGCAGAAGCTGCGGCACGACCGGGTCGAGCTCTACACCAGGGCGGTGCAGCCGGCCCTGTGGCTGCTGATCTTCGGCGAGACCTTCACCCGGATCAAGGCGATCCCGACCGGCGGGATCCCGTACCTGGACTACCTGGCGCCGGGCATCATCGCGCAGTCGGCGATGTTCATCGCGATCTTCTACGGCATCATGATCATCTGGGAGCGGGACTCCGGGGTGCTCACCAAGCTCCTGGTCACCCCGACCCCGCGGGCCGTCCTGGTGACCGGCAAGGCCTTCGCGGCCGGGGTGAAGTCGGTGGTCCAGGCCGTGGTGGTGGTGCTGATCGCGGCCGTGCTCGGGGTCTCGATGACCTGGAACCCGCTGCGGCTGCTCGGGGTGGCCGTGGTGGTGGTGCTCGGCTCGGCGTTCTTCGCCTGCCTGTCGATGTCGATCGCCGGGATCGTGCTCACCCGGGAGCGGCTGATGGGGATCGGGCAGGCGATCACCATGCCGCTGTTCTTCGGCTCGAACGCGCTGTACCCGGTCGCGGTGATGCCCGGCTGGCTGCAGGCGGTCAGCAAGGTCAATCCGCTCAGCTACGAGGTGGACGCGCTGCGCGGTCTGCTGCTGGGCACCCCGGCCCACCTGTGGCTCGACCTCGGGGTGCTGGTGCTGGCGGCGGTGCTGGGGGTCGGCGCGGCCTCCGCGCTGATGGGCCGGCTGGCCCGCTGAGCCGTACGGCGGACGGCCCGCGAGGGGCCGTCCGCCGTGGTCCGCGGTCGCACCCGGGTCAGGGCAGCGGCACCGCGTGGATCGGGGTCTGCGAGTTCTGGCTGCCGCCGGTGGCGAGCATCCTCACCTCGTCGCGGTCGCTGATCTCGGCGCGGACGATCCCGGAGGCGTCCGCGTACACCGGATGCCCGCCGGGCCCGGTGTCCCCGGTCGCCTCGACCACCACCACGTCCTGCGGAGCGTGCGTGCCCGGCGCGCCGGGAAACGTCAACGCGTAGCGCTTGCCCTGACTCATACGCGGCCCTCCTGTACGGCCCCCGGCACTCATCCTAGACACGCTCCGGCGGCCCAGCCCGTTCGTACCGGCCGGGTCCGCGGGGGCCGGCGGCCCGCTCCGGCCCGGGTGGCCGCGGCCGCCCGGCCGACTCCTCTGACGGACCATCATCCTGATCAGGCGTCACCATCGCGCGCGCTCGGGCGAGTTAGCTGGATCACATCCGGCACCGATCTGTTGTGAAGATCGCATGAGCTGTTCGAATCCATGCCACCCTGTCTTCAGGTCTGATGTGAAATATCACATGTCAGATGCCTCCTGCGGGAACGCCGTGGGAGGCCTGTCCGTACGAGCAACCTGCACGAGGAGAACCACCGATGAGCCGTCTTGCCCTTATCGCCGCCGGCGTCGCCGGCCTCACCACCCTGGGTGTCGCACCGGCCACCGCCGCCACCGCCCCGCAGGCCGGTACCGCCGCCGTCACCACCACCACGACCTGCGGATACCTGGGCTACCAGGCCGGCCTGGCGACCAAGGTCTGCGCCGACGTCACCGGCACCGGCGTCGAGATCTACGGTCAGGTCGGCCTGGCCGGCCCGCCCTCCCCGGGCAGCCCGGCGCCCCAGCCCAGGCAGCTGATCACCAGCCTGTCGGCCAACCTGGTCGGCGGCGCCTCGCTCGGCACCGTCAACCAGAACGTGAACTTCACCGCCTCCACCATCCAGGTCCACGGCATCCCCGCCACCGTCCCGTGCGGCTCCACCGTGCACGCGAGCTTCTCCGTCGCGTCCTTCCCGTGGTCGCCCAACCCGGTCACCCTGGACCTCCCGATCGCCTGCTGAGCCGTCCGGCGAGGCAAGGGGCCCGGCCGCACCCGCGGCCGGGCCCCGGCGCGTCCGGCCCGGCGACGGCATGCGCATCCCCGGCCGGTCTCGTAGCGTCGAACGGGAGTGGGCACCCGAGTCCGCGCGGCCCCGGCCGTACCCAGCGCACCGGCCGCGCGAGCCCCGCGCGCCGAGCCCGAGAGGAGGGCGCCGCCCGTGGACGCCGCCGAGCCCGAATTCGTGCCCGAGGTCTTCGACCGGGCCATCGTCTCGGTCGCGCTGCTCAGCGGCCCCGAACACCGGCTGGTCTACTACAACGACGCCTTCCGCCGGCTGTTCGGCGAACGGACCCTCGACCTGCCCGCCGCCGACGCCTTCGCCGACGAGTACGCCGCCCCGTTCCTCGCCCTGCTCGACCAGGTCTACCAGGAACGCGAGGCCCGCCAGGTCAGCGCCCCCAGGGCCACCGTCGGCACCGCCCCCGGCGCCCCGGGCCCCCGGTACTTCGTCTACAGCTGCACACCCGTGCGCTCCCGGCACGGCCGCGGGGTGCTCGCCGTGGCCGTCGACACCACCACCGAGGTGGTGGCCGCCGAACGCGCCCAGGAACTCTCCCTCCAGCACCAGCAGGCCCTGGAACGCTACAAGGCGCTGGTCACCGCGGTCTCCCAGATGGTCTGGCTGCTGCGCCCCGACGGGACCATGACCGAACTGGTCGCCGGCTGGCAGGACCTCACCGGCTCCCCGTGGCGCCCGACCATGGACCCGGGCTGGCTGGAGCTGATCCACCCCAGCGACGCCCCCCGCCTGGTCCAGGCGTGGGCGGAGGCCGCCACCGGCACCCCCGCCATGTTCGAGACCACCTTCCGGGTGCTGACCGCCTCCGGCGAGTACCGGCACGTCAAGTCCCGGGCGGTCCCGGTCTTCGCCGACGGCCGGCTGACCGAGTGGATCGGCGCCACCGCCGACATCGAGGACCAGTGGCGGGCCCGGCTGCGCGAACAGCTGCGCGCCAAGGTCGCCGCCGCACCCGCCCACCACCTGCAGGCCGCGTTCGCCGCGATGGCCGAGGCGGTGGTGCCCGACCTCACCGACGCCTGCGCGGTCTTCCGGCTGCCCGACGGCGACGGGCCCGCCCTCGCCGACGGCATCATCGGCACCCGGGTCGCCTCCGCCGCCCGGCCCGGCCTGCCCGCCCTGCCCGCACTGCGCAGCCAGACCTACCGGGTCGGACCGGTCGCCCAGGAGGTCATCGAGAGCGGCCGGCCCCGGCTGATCACCTTCGCCGCCGGCCACCCCCCGGACGGCGTCCTGCCCGACGTGTCCCTGCGCTGGCTGGCCGAGGCCCGCGCCACCAGCCTGGTCCTGGTACCGATCGTGGTGGACTCCGCCGTGGTCGCCTTCGCCGCGGCGGCCGGCTGCGGCGGGAGCCCGCCGCCGAGCGCCGCCGACATCGCCCTGCTCGGCGAGGTCCTCCAACAGGCCCAGCGGCCGCTGCGCAACGTCCTGGAGCACCAGCACGCCCGCCGCACCGCGCTGATCCTGCAACGCGCCCAGCTCACCCCCGTCCCCGAGGTGCCCGGCGCCGACCTCGCCGCCCGCTACCAGCCGGCCAGCACCACCGCCGAGATCGGCGGCGACTGGCACGACGCGTTCTTCCTGCCCGACGGCACCCTCGCCCTCGCCATCGGCGACATCGCCGGCCACGACCTGACCGCCGCCACCGCGATGGGCCAGCTGCGCAGCATGCTGCGGGCGCTCGCCTACAACAGCAACCGCCCGGCCACCCCGGCCGACATC
Organism: Kitasatospora sp. NPDC048540; assembly: GCF_040651175.1. NCBI lineage: Bacteria > Bacillati > Actinomycetota > Actinomycetes > Kitasatosporales > Streptomycetaceae > Kitasatospora > Kitasatospora sp. NPDC048540. The sequence continues at coordinate 17,977 of NZ_JBEZIR010000120.1, read as the reverse complement.
CTCGCCCAGCTCGACCGGGCCGCCGAAGGGCTGCAGGTCGCGCCGTTCGTCACGATCGTGCACGCCCACCTGACCCTGCGCGCCGACGGCTGGCACGTGGTCTGGGCGAACGCCGGGCACCCCCCGCCGCTGCTGATCCCCGCCGAGGGCCCCGCCCGGCTCCTCACCGGACCCCGCGCCGACCTGCCGCTGTGCGTGGACCCGGACGCGCCGCGCAGCATCCACCGCCGCGTCCTGGGCGCCGGGGACACCCTGCTGCTGTACACCGACGGCCTGGTCGAGAGCCCCGGCACCGGCCTGACCGAAGGCCTGGACCGGCTCGCCGCCGCCGCCACCGAAGCCCGCCACCTGCCGGTCGAGCAGCTCTGCGACCGGCTGCGCCGAGTGGCGGACGTCCGGGACGACATCGCGCTGCTGGTCTTCCGGCCGCGCCTGTGAGGCCACCGCCGATGCCCGCCCGCCACCCGTCCGGCGACCGCCCGCAGACACGCGCGGCACCGCCATCCGATGCAGGATGAGGAGGAGTGGACCGGCCCGCCCGCCGACCGCGTGAGGTGCGCACACCATGGAGAGATTCCGCCACCCGTTCACCGGGAGCCTGGCCGCGGCCGTCCTCGATCCCGAGGGCGTGGTCGTGGGCTGGACCGCCGCGGCCCAGGCGCTGCTGAGCCGGCCGGCCGGCGAGGTGTGCGGCCGGCCGGTGCGTGAGCTGCTCGCCGACCCGGACCACTGGAACGCGCTGGCGGGCGCCCGGGAGGGCCGGGTGGCGCTGCTGGACGCGCAGGGCAACCCCACCGACATCGCCTTCCAGGTGCTGCCGCTGGCCGGCCCGGGCCCCGACGGCTTCCTGGTGCTCGGCGCCCCGGCCGACCAGGTCGTCCGGTGGCGCGAGGACGACGCCTTCGCCAGCGGACTCTTCCTCCAGGACCGGGTCGGCCTCGCCGTCTTCGACGACCAGCTGCGGCTGCTGCGCACCAACACCAACCTGCTGCCCTACAGCGGGGTCCCCACCGACCTCAACGGCATGCGGCTGGCCGACTTCCTGCGCGCCGAGGACGCCGAGGCGATCGAGGTGCTGCTGCGGGACGTGCTGGAGAGCGGCCGGCCGCTGGTGCTGCCCGAGGCCCTGGTGCGGACCGTGCTCGACCCGCGCGGCGGACGGGTGATGGGCATCTCCGCGTTCCGGCTGCAGGCCGACGGCGAGAAGCCGATCGGGGTGACCGCGCTGTTCACCGACGTCACCGAACTCGGCCGCTCACGCCGGCGCCTCGAACTGCTACACCGGGCCACCGCCGCGCTCGGCGGCTCGCTGTCCGTCACCGGTACCTGCGTGGACCTGGTCGCCGTCCTGGTTCCGGGGCTCGCCGACGCGGCCGTGGTCGAGGTCGCCGAGGCGGTCTTCAACGGCGACGACCCGCTGCCCGACGCCGCCGGACTGCTCAGCCTGCGCCGCACCGCCGCGGTCGGCCCCGACACCGTGGAACCGCCGACCGGGACCACCGTGTACGTGGAGGCCGCCGGCGCCGCCGTTCCCGCTGCCACCAGCACCGCGGACGGCCGCCCGACGATGTCCGCCCCGCTGCGCGCCCGCGGCATCCTGCTCGGCCGGATCCGCGCCTACCGGGACCCGACCGGCGACCGCTACGAGAGCACCGACCTGGAACTGCTCCAGGAGATCGCCTCCCGGGCGTCGCTGGCCCTCGACAACGCCCGCCGCTACACCCGTGAGCACCGGGCCGCCGTCAGCCTCCAGCGCAGCCTGCTGCCGCCCGCCGCGACCGACACCCCCGCGGCCGTCACCGCCAGCGTCTACCTGCCCACCGACACCGACGGCGGGGTCGGCGGCGACTGGTTCGACGTGATCCCGCTGTCCTCCGCGCGGATCGCCCTGGTGGTCGGCGACGTGGTCGGCCACGGCCTGGAGGCCACCGCGACCATGGGCCGGCTGCGCACTGCCGTACGCACCCTCGCCGACCTGGACCTCGGCCCGGACGAACTGCTGGTGCACCTGGACGACCTGGTCTCGCAGCTGGTGGTGGAGGCCGATGACCAGGACGGCGGCGGGATCCGCCGGGAACCGGCCCCGGCCGGCGCGACCTGCCTGTACGCCGTGTACGACCCGGTGTCCGGGCGGTGCGTGATGGCCAGCGCCGGACACCCGCCGCCCGCCGTGGTTCACCCGGACGGCGCCATCGGGTACGTCGAACTCAGCCCCGGGCCGCCACTGGGCGTCGGCGGCTTCCCGTTCGAGGTGGCCGAGATCGAACCGGCCGCCGGCAGCGTGCTGGTGCTGTACACCGACGGACTGATCGGCGGCGGCGACGGCGACCTGGACGACGGCATGGCCGAACTGCGGACCCGGCTCGGCCGCGCCTCGGTCACCACCCGCCCCCTCGCCGAGGCCGGCCGGGAGATCACCGAGAGCCTGCCGCCGCACCGCCAGTCCGACGACGTCACCCTGCTGCTCGCCCGGACCCGGGTGCTGCCCGCGGGCGACACCGCCGCCTGGGACGTCGAACCCGACCCGGCCGCCGTCGCCCGGGTCCGCGAGTCGGTCACCGCCCAGCTGGAGGCCTGGGGACTGGACGAGCTGGCGTTCACCACCGAACTGGTGGTCAGCGAGCTGGTCACCAACGCGATCCGGTACGGCGGCGGCCCGGTCGGCGTCCGGCTGATCCGCGCGGAACGGCTGATCTGCGAGGTCTCCGACCCGAGCAGCACCCAGCCCCGGATGCGCCGCGCCCGGGTCACCGACGAGGGCGGCCGCGGCCTCTACCTGGTCGCCCAGCTGACCAGCCGCTGGGGCAGCCGCTACACCGACCAGGGCAAGGCGATCTGGACCGAGCAGGAGGTCCCGGGCGGCGCCGGGTAGGGCGGCTCAGGCGCTGCGGCGCCGCAGGCCCTCGCCGCGGGCGAACCGCCGCAGCCGGCCGAGCCTGGTGAACATCTCCCGGTTGGCCACCGACGCCCGGTCCAGCTCCTCCATCAGCCTGCGGCTGCGGTGCTCCAGGTCCAGCTCGTCCAGGATCCGGTCCACCTCGGCCAGCAGGGACCCGTGCAGCTGCCACGCCTTCGGGTGCTCCTGCACCCGGCGCAGCAGCATCTGCGCGACGTTCTCCCGGCTCGCCCAGGCGGCCGCCAGCTCCGCCGCCAGCCGGGCCTCCGCCTCCTCCGCGTTGCGGCTCACCTGGGTGCTGACCAGCACCGAGAAGCTGACCAGCGCCCCGCCGACGTGCGCCAGCAGCTCCTCCAGGGCCAGCGCCACGTCCGGCGGGAACAGCGCCTCGTCCGCGCCGCGGCGCTTGGCCAGGTCGGTCAGCGAACGGGCCAGCACCCGCACCACCACCACGCAGATCTCCAGGGTGTCCAGCCCGGTGCGCAGCACCAGCCGCGACAGCAGGCCCTCGCTGATCCGCGGGTTCAGCCGCAGGCTGTCCTCGGCCTGCCGCAGCGCGCCGTCCACGTCGGCGATGGCCTGGTCGAGGGCGCGGGCCTCATGCAGCCGGGCCGCGGCCCGCTCCACCGGGGTGGGGCCGCCCAGCTCCTCGCCGATCCGCAGCAGCAGGTGGCGGGCGCGCCGGGCGAGGTCCTCGATCGACTCGCCGGCGGTGTCCACCCACACCGGCGGCGCGAACACCAGGTTGAACAGCAGACCCACCACCGCGCCGATCAGGGTCTCCAGCACCCGGTCCCAGGCCTGCGAGGCGAGCCGGGTCACGCCGAGCACCAGCATCGCGCTGATCGCCACCTCGTTGACGAACTCGTCGACCCGGACGAACTGCCCGATGGTCAGCGAGGCGAGGATGATCAGCCCCAGGCTCCACCAGGACAGGCCCATCACCGAGCTGAACCCGATGGCGATCAGCACCCCGACCACCACCGAGTTCACCCGGCGGATGCTGGTGGTGAGCGTCGAGTACAGCGTCACCTGGACCACCAGCAGCGCCGTCAGCGGTGCGGTCAGCGGGGCCGGCTCGCTGCTGAGCTGCACCGCGACCGCGTACGCGATGGTGGCCGCGACGGTCGCCCGGATCGTCAGCACGACGACGGGGTCCCTCAGGCGCCGCCGTACCCGGTCGGTGAGTGTCTCGGTGAGCGCTGGCATTCCTGTCTCCTTCCCCCGAGCCGGCCGCGCCAGCGGGGGAGAGGCGATCTCACACCCGGATGGTCACTGCGCGCCGGCCCGGCCCGGGGGCCGCAGCGGTACGGGCGGGCGGGGCGCGGGCGGCGGAAATAGCATGACCGTACGGCTTGGCGCGGCGACGGACGAGGCGGCCGCGGCCCGGCAGACCGAGCTCCCGGAGGGTCAGTGTGCGACGCCGTCCCGACCGTCCCGCGAGCGCCGACGACCTGCTGAGTGAACTCGGCCGGCTCACCGCCCAGGCCCTGGAACGCGCGGAGATGCAGCGGGCCCGGGTCGAACTGGCCGAGGCGCTTCAGCGCGAACTGCTGCCCGCCGCGCTGCCGCGCTGCCCCGGACTGCGCACCGCCGCCCGCTACGCGCCCGCCCGCAACGGCCTGGACATCGGCGGCGACTGGTACGACGGGTTCCGGCTGCCGGACGGCGCGCTGGCCTTCTCGATCGGCGACGTCCAGGGCCACGACGTGGAGGCCGCCGCCTTCATGGGACAGCTGAGGGTCGGCCTGCGGGCCGTCGCCTCCTTCGCCGTCGACCCCGGCGAGGTGCTGCGGCACGCCAACGACCTGCTGGTCTCACTCGACTTCGGACTGTTCGCGACCTGCACCTTCCTGCGCTTCGACCCCGAGCACGGCGACCTCACGGTGGCCCGGGCCGGCCACGTCCCCGCGGTGTGGGCGGGCCCCGACGGCCGGGGCGGGGTCGCCTGGGACGACTCCGGCGGACTGCCGCTCGGCATCCTGGCGGGCGAGGACTACCCGGTGGTCAGCCACCGGGTGCCCACCGACGGCGCCTACGTCCTGGTCACCGACGGCGTGGTGGAGGGCCCCTCCTTCTCCGTCGAGGAGGGACTCGCGGAGGTGGAACGGGTGGTCAGGGCCGGGGTCCGGGCAGAGCCGGACCAGCTCGCCGCCGAGGTGATCAAGGTCGCGGAGCTGACCGGCCACACCGACGACGCCGCCGTGCTGGTGCTGCGCGACGACCCGGCGGCCCGGTAGGGCGCCGGCGGTCGCCGTCCCGTGGAAGTGCCCGCCCGGGCCCGCGCGTGTCACGCCCGCCCGCGGGCCGCCCGCGCGGTCTGATGTCCGGGATGGTGAGAATCGACGCGTCCCGCGGCCTCAAGGTGGTCCTGCAGGCGGCCGCCGTCGCGGCGGCCTACTTCGCGGCCGGACGGCTGGGCCTGCTGGAGCAGGTCGTGGTGGCCGGCGCGCGGGTCACCCCGCTCTGGCCGCCCACCGGCATCGCCGTGACCGCCCTGCTGCTGTACGGCCTGCGGCTGTGGCCGGGTGTCGCCGCCGGGGCGCTGCTGGTGATCGCCAGCATCGGGTCGGTGGACGCCGGCGCCCTGGCGATCACCGCGGGCAACACGCTGGCGCCGGTCTGCGCCTGCCTCGCGCTGCGCCGGGCGGGCTTCCGGCCCGAGCTGGACCGGCTGCGCGACGGGGTGGCGCTGGTGTTCCTCGGTGCGCTGGCCGGGATGCTGATCAGTGCCACCGTCGGCAGCACCACCCTGCTGGTCGGCGGCTCCCTGACCGGCGAGGAGTTCTGGGCGACCTGGTCGGCCTGGTGGGTCGGCGACGCGATGGGCGTGCTGGTGGTCGCGCCGGTCCTGCTGGCGGCCCACCGCTTCCGGCTGCCCGGCGCCGAGCTGCGGCCCCGCTGGCTGGAGCCCGCAGTCCTGCTGGCCGTGACCGTCGTGGTCGGGTACGTGGCCGCGCGCAGCCCGTTCGACCTGCTGTTCCTGGTCTTTCCGCTGATCGTGTGGGCGGCCCTGCGGTTCGAGCTGGCCGGGGCCGCGCCGTGCGTGCTGGCGGCCTCCGTGCTGACCATCACCGCCGCGACCGAGGACGCCGGGCCGTTCGCCGGGCAGAGCGTGCTGCACCAGATGGTCACGCTGCAGGCGCTGAACGGCTCGGCGGCGCTGACCGGGCTGCTGCTGGCCGCGATCGTGGCCGAACGGCAGAACACCCACCGCAAGATCCAGCAGGCCTGCGACGAACTCACCGAGGTGGTGTCCCGGCTGGCCTCCGGCGGCGACCCCCGGCGCGGCGCCGCCGGCCCGGAGCACCGCCCGTACGGCACCACCCCCCGGCCGCCCGGGGCGGCCGACTGAGCGGGCGCCGGGCGCCGGGCGCCGGTGGCGCTCAGCGCACCAGCCGGGGCGGCGACGGGAGACCCGCCGGCCCGGCTGTGGCGGCCGCGGCGAAGTCGCTCAGGGCGGTGCGGTGCGGACGGCCGGTCTTGGTGAGCAGACTGGCGACGTGCTTCTCCACGGTGCGCGGGGAGATGTGCAGCCGGGCCGCGATCTCCTGGTTGCCCAGCCGCTGCGCGACCAGCAGCAGCACCTCGTGCTCGCGCACGGTCAGACCCTGCCGGCGCAGCTCCGCGGGTACCCGGTCGGCGCCGGTGCGGCGCTGCGGGACGCTGGCGCCCGCCCGGCGCAGCAGGTGGCGGCAGGCGTTGGCGACCGCCGGGACCGCGGCACCGTGGAAGTACTCCTCCGCGGTGCGCAGCCAGCGCACCGGGTCGCCCCAGCCGTCCGCGAGCGCCGCCTCCGAGACCAGCCGCAGCCCCAGGTGGCGGGCCATCAGGAACGGCCGGCCCGCCGTGACCGCCTCCTCGACGGCCAGCGCGGCCGCGTCGTGGCGTCCGGCCCGGCCCTCGTGGACGGCGTGCGCGAGCCGCTCGAACTGCCGGTTCCACAGCAGCCCGGCGGCGGGGTCGGCGGCCGCGGCGGTGTGTTCGGCCGGGTCGGCGAGCCCGGCCAGCGCGCGCAGCAGCGGGCGCAGCCCGTAGCGGCCGTTGAGGTAGAAGACGGTCGGGTTCTGCTCCTCCCACAGCCGGGCGTGCTCCAGTTCGGTGAGCGCCCGGTCCCGGTCCTCCTCCAGCAGCGCGCAGACCGCCCGGCAGTTGCCGTACGCCAGCGGGAGCTGCAGCGAGCGGTCGCCGTCCCAGCGGCGGAACCGGTCGAGTTCGCGTTCCATCTCGGGGCGGCGGCCCTGGTGGGCGGCGACGGCGGCCCGGGTGAGCAGCACGAACTGGTGGTGGTCGACGTTGCGCAGGCCCGCGGTCGCCTCCAGACATCGGTCGGTCAGCTCGCCGGCGGCCCGGTACTCGCCGCGCAGCACGGCCTGCATGGCCAAGGTGGCCTCGGCGGTGTGCATCAGGCCGAGCGCCCCGAGGCCTAGCGCCGCCCGGTGGGCCCGTTCGAGCTGGGCCGAGGAGCCGCTGCGCATGAACTCGTTGACGCCGAGCCGCAGCAGCGCGTCGACCTGCCAGGTCGGCAGCGACTCCTGGACGGCGAGCGCGAGGATCCGCTCCAGGCAGGCGTCGGCCCGGTCGAAGCCGTGCCGGCGCTCCAGCATCGCCAGCAACTGCCACGCCTGGCAGGCGACCTCCGGGAGTCCGGCCCGTTCGGCCTGCTCGGCGGCGCGCCGGGCCAGCCGCTGGGCCTCGGCCGTCCGGTCGGCGGCGGCGCCCTCGGCGGGGGCGGCGGTGAGGACCAGGTGGGCCTCGACCACGTCCAGGGCGGGCGTGTGCGCGGAGCCGTCGAAGCGGGTGAGCAGGGCGCGCACCAGCGCCACCTGGGCGGCCGCGTCGGCGGGCCGGCCCGCCGAGACGGCGGCCCAGGCGAGCCGGGTGTGCAGGGCCGCCGTCCGGGCGTCGTCCAGTGCGCCCGGGCCGCCGACCGGGACGGTCTCGGCCAGCGCCAGCGCCCGGTCCAGCCGGCCGGTCTCCACCAGCGCGAACACCAGGCTCTCCAGGACGGCGGTGGCGTCCTCGGGGGCCGCCGGGCGCTCCCCGACGCTGCCGACCGCCGGCCCGCCGTCCGGCCCCGGGCCTTCCGGTCCGTCGTCCGGGGCGATCAGGCCGTGCGCGCGTTCCAGCAGCGACACCGCGGAGCTGACGGCGCCGCCGGCCAGCGCGCCGCGGCCGGCCTCGGCGAACAGCAGCCCGGCGGCCGCGGTGTCCCCGGCGGTCTGCCGCAGCACCGCGACCAGGTGGCGCCACTCGCCGGGCAGCCCCGGGTGGGCCTGTTCCACCGCCTCGGCCGCGCGCCGGGCTATCGCGGCCCGCTCGACCGGCAGCAGCGCGGCCAGCAGCGCGTCGGTGGTCAGGGCGTGCCGGAACTCGTACCAGTCGGCGACCGGACCGCCGGGGGAGATCAGCTGGGCGTCGATGCCCGCGCGCAGGTGGATCAGCAGGCTGCGGTCGTCCAGCCCGGTCACCAGCTGCAGCACCGGCAGCGCGAACCGCCGGCCCAGCACGGCCGCGGCGTACAGCAGTTCACGGGCGGCCGGGTCCAGCCGGGCGGCCCGCTGGGCGACGCTGCGCACCACGGTGGTGGGGACCTCGATGCCCAGGTCGCCGCCGACCTGCCAGCCCTGCTGCCCGTCCTGGCGGATCACCCCGGCGGCGACCATGCCGCTGAGCAGCTCCTCGACGACGAACGGGTTCCCGCCGCAGTCCCGGACCAGCCGGGCGGTGACCGTCTCCGGCAGGCCGCCGACCGGTGCGGCCAGACAGGACTCGGCCAGCGCCCGGACCTCGGCCGGGGCGAGCGGGCGCAGCTCGGCCAGGTCGGCGGCGCGGCGGGCACCGGCGGCGTGGGCGAGTTCGGCGGCCGGGCCGGCCCCGGAGCGCAGCGTGGCGACCAGCTGGACCGGCAGGCCGGCGAGGTTGTCGACCAGGTGGTCGACCACCGCCAGGGTCTCGGCGTCCGCGTCGTGCAGGTCCTCGACGATCAGCAGGCAGCCGGCGGGCCGCCGGCCGGCCGGGCCGCGCCCGACGGCGGCCAGCAGCCGCAGGAACGCCTCGGCGGTCTCGGTGAGCGAGGGTGTCACCTCGGGGCCGGCGGTGCCGCGCCACTCCGGGACCAGTGCGGCCAGCGCCGGCCGGTACGGGGCCAGGGCCGGGTCCTGCGGCGGGCCGCCGATCCGGAACAGCGCCAGCAGCGCCTCGGTGATCGGCCGGAAAGGTACCGGTGCGCCGCTGGAGCCGGCGCGGCCGCGGAGCACCACGGTGCCGTCCGCGACCGCCCGGTAGGCGCACTCGGCGGCCAGCCGGGACTTGCCGATCCCGGCCTCGCCGAGCAGGAAGACGGCGCGGCCCTCGCCCCGCTGGGCGGCGGCGAGGCCCGCCCCGAGCAGCCCGAGCTCCCGGGCACGTCCGATGACCACCGGCGATGTGATGAGCATCCACGGAGGCTAACGGATCGGGCCGGGTTTCCACCATGGTGGATACCGGTCCTCCGAGCGGCTCCTGACGTCGGGTCAGCGACGGGTCGTCAGTGGAAGGACAGGCTCGTCACGGTGATCTCGGAGGTGGTGGTGTCCATGGTCTCCTGGCTGGTCCCGGTCGCGGAACCGGTCAGTCCGGTCAGCAGGTGGGCGCGGCGGGCGGCCGGCGGGCCGCCCGCCGCGGTGAGCCGGATCTCCCCGGCGGGGTGGCGGACGTCCGAGCCGGCGCGGGCGGCCGGGTCCTTCCAGAGGGCGACCAGCGTCGATGCGTTCACAGGCTTCTCCCGTTCGAGGCGGATGGTGCGGTGGGCTCCGACGGCGCCGGGGTGCGCGGGGCCGGAGAGTCGGGGGGATCCAGCAGCAGCACCGAGGGGGTGCGGGCCGGGAAGGCCAGCCGCAGCAGCGCGTACCCGATCCCGGCCAGACCGCCGAGCAGGCCGGGGACGGCGACGGCGTCGGGGGTGGCGCAGCGCGGCCCGTACCGGTCCAGGGCGGTCAGCAGGGTGCCGGCCCGGCCCGCTGTCAGGCCCGTCACGGCGCCCTGCGGGGAGGCGGCCAGCAGCAGTTCGAGCACCCCGGCCTCACCGTGGCGCAGGCTGTGGTCGGGCAGCGGACCGTGCTCGGCGAGGGTGGTGACCGCGGCGGCGACGTACCGGTCGAGCCGCGGATCGCCGGCCGCCGCGGGCCCTGCCGCCGCGACCGCCAGGGCCGCACCGGTCAGACCGCCGTCCCAGCCCAGGACGGCCGGCGGCGGGCCGGCGACGGCCGCCACCAGCTGCCGCAGGCCCGGCTGTTCGAACTCGCCGCGGCCGGTGGCGGCCGCGTACCGCAGCAGCGCCGACCCGGCGGCGGGCGGTCCGGGCGGCCCGGCGGCCAGCCGCCGGGCGCACCGGTCGGCGGTGTCCAGGGCCCGCCGGTCGCCGGTCGCCGCGTGGACCGCCAGCATCGCCGCGAGCACCCCCGGGTCGCCGTCGGCCGGCGCCGGGTCCTGGGCCGCGGCCGCGGCGGTCAGCTCCACCGCCAGTGCGGTGGACGCGGCCAGCTCCGGGTCGGCCAGCAGGTGCGTCAGCTGGCCCAGCGCGTAGGCGATCCCGCCGAGACCGTCGAAGGCGTCGGCGCCGACCGCGGCCAGGTGCTCGGGCCGGTCGGCGAGCGCGGCGAGCAGGGCGGGCACCGGCCGTACGGCCCGGCGGGCCACCTGCGCGTACCGTTCGACGCCGCTCAGCGCCGCCAGCCGGGCCAGGAACAGCGCCGTCCCGCAGTAGCCGCCGGCCAGGCCGGCGCCCTGCGGCATCAGGGCCCAGTGCTGTGCGCCGATCGGCTCCAGGGTCAGCCAGTTGACCCGGTGGCGGTCGCCGTGCGCCCGGGCCAGGATCCGGTCGGCGATCCCGGAGGCCGCCGCCAGCAGCCGTTCCTGGTCGGGCACGCTCGGCGGGCACGGGCCGCGCCGCGCGCCGGACCGGGCCCCGGCCGGGCCGCGCCGCCTGGTGGCCAGCGCGGCCCGGATGATCCACTCCTGGTCGTACAGGTCGGTGCGGCCGAGTCCGGCCAGCCGGCGGACCGCCTGCTCCAGCCCGGACTCGGCCCAGCCCGGGCCGGCCTCGGCGCCGTCGACGACGGGTCTGCAGGCGGCCGGGGTGCAGCCGAGCAGCGGGATGTCGCCCGCCCAGAGCTCCGCCAGCTCGGCGGTGACCAGCGGCTCCCGGACCGGGTCGCCCTCCGACTCGCGCCACAGCAGGTCCAGCAGCCGGTCCCGGTCGAGGGCGTCGCGCAGCACGTCCGGATGGGTCGACTCGTCCAGCAGGGCGGCGTACCGCCGGGTGGGCCGGACCAGCACCCGGGTGGTGTCGGCGGCGAAACGGGCCAGCAGGCCGTCCGGGCCCGCGAGTTCGTCCGCGCCGTCGGCCAGCGCCTGGTACCCGGTCCGGAAGCCGGCCAGCAGGGACCCGGCGTACTCGCCGGGGTCGGCGTCGGCGCCGTCCAGCCGGGGCCGGTTGGCCGCGCCGGGGAACGTCACCGGCCCGCGGGCCAGCCGCATCTCGTCGGTGCCCGCCGCCTCCCAGCCCGCGACGTCCAGCGGGTGCACGGTGTCCCGGTCGCCGCCCAGCCCGGAGATGTCCAGCACCCCGTGGTCGCCGACCAGGTGGAACGGCAGCAGCGCGATCCGGTGCACCGAGGAGTCCAGCAGCCGCAGGGCCGGATCGCCGCCCAGCGGCTCCGGCCGGGCCGGGGACGGGTGCAGCAGGGTCTCCAGGTCGACCAGGACCGGCTGGGCGGCGCAGGCGATCAGGTTCTCGTAGTGGATGTCGTTGCCGCCCAGGACGTGCAGCAGCGCCAGCAGCACCCCCAGCCGCCGGTAGAACCGGTCGACCTCGGCCCGGTCCCGGCAGGGCGCGGCCCGGGCGAACTCCACCCACCCGTACCCGGGCCGCTCCAGCACCGCCAGGGTGGCCTGGTCCGGCCCCGGCAGCCGGGCGTTCAGCCAGCGCACCACGTCGTTGAAGTGCCGGTGCACCTCGACCGGCCGCGGCTTGTACACCACCCGGTCGCCGGACTCGAAGCGCAGCAGCGCCACCGCCCGGCCCCGCTGGTGGCGGTCGCCCGCGCCGGTCACCAGCCCGACCAGCCGGCCCGGTTCGGCGCCCGCCGGCAGGACGGCCGCCAGGGCCCGGCGGTCGGCCGCGAACCGGCCGAGGCACTCGGTCCAGGCCGCGACCGCGTGCCGGCAGGTCTGGGCCAGCAGCCGCGCCAGCACCGGGTACTCCGCCAGCAGCGCCGCGAGCCGGTCGCGGCCGGACGCCAGGCGGACGAAGTCGGCGAACCGCTCCTGCGGGGTGGCACCCGACAGCTCGCCGCCGACCCGCGCCACGTTGAGCTCCAGCACCAGGGTGCGCCGGGCCTGCCGTACCAGCAGCGCCGCCACCTGCTCGGCGAAGCACCGCCGCAGCGCCTGCGGATCGGCGACCTCCCAGGCGCCGGCCAGCTCCGGGGCGGCCAGCAGCCGGTCGGCGGCGCGGTCGGTGAACGGGGCCAGCACCGTGGCGAAACCGGCCGCCCAGGACGTGCCCGGCGGGGGGAGCCGCCCCGCGGCCGGGGCCGCGGCGAGGACCCGGCGCACCTCCCCGGCCCAGGCGGGCTCGCCCACCCGGGCGGCCAGGTCGGCGGGCGGCTCGGCGAGCACGGCGGCCAGCCCCGCCTCGTCCAGGCCGGCCGCGGCCAGCCGCGCGGCGAACCGGCCGTCGGCGAAGTCGTCCCGCCAGGCCTGCAGCCGGCGCTCGGCCACCGGGTCCGCGAGCGGGCCGCCGCCGGCCGGGCGCGGCGGTACGGGCCCGGCGATCCGGTCCGCCAAGGTCAGGCCGCGGGCCCACCACGGGCCGCCCGCCTCGCCGGCACCGTCCCCCACCCCAGGATGCGTCATGCGCAGAGCATGCCACCGACGGACCGTCAGGACATGGGGGCCGGCCCCCGGATTCCGCGGCGGGCCCGCGCGGCCGCCGGACGCGCCGCCGCCGGGAACCCCGCCGGTCCCGGGCCGTGGCCGGCCCGCCCGCCGGGGGCCGCGGCCGTGCGAGCGGCCCGGCGGAATACGGGGGCCCGCCCCCATTGGGAAGCCCGCCGCCGCGGTTCACGCTCGCCCTATGGACCTGAACGCGACAGAACCGACGATCGACGTCCTCGGGCCGATCGGTGCGACCGTGCGCGGGATCCGCGCCCCGCTCGGCGGCCGCCGCCCCAAGACCGTGCTGGCCGCGCTGATCCTGGCGCGCGGCGCGCTGGTGAGCGAGGAGCAGATCATCGACGCGGTGTGGGAGGAACGGCTGCCGGACAAACCGCGGCAGGCGCTGCACACCTATGTCGCCGACCTGAGGCGGGCGTTGGAACCGTGGCGGTGCGCCCGGCAGACGCCGGTGGTGCTGCTGCGGCACGCCGGCGGCTACCGGCTGGAGCTCGGGCGGGACGCGCTGGACAGCGCCCGGTTCGCCCGGCTGGTGCTGGGCGGTGCGTCCGCCGCCGCCGACGGGCACCCCGCCGAGGCGCTGGCGCACGTGGAGGCTGCGCTGCGGATGTGGCGCGGCCCGGCCTACGCCGACCTGGCCGGACTGCGGCTGGTGCAGGCCGAGACCGCCCGCCTGGCGGAGCTGCGCTCCACCGCCCGGGAGATCCGGGTGGCGGCCCGGCTGGCGCTCGGCGAGCACCATCTGACGCTCGCCGACAGCGAGGAGCTGACCGCCGACTACCCACTGCGCGAGTCCGGTTGGGCGTTGCGGGCGCAGGCGCTGTACCGCTGCGGACGGCAGGCCGAGGCGCTGGCCGTCCTCGGCTCGGCGCGCCGGCTGCTGCGCGAGGAGCTCGGCGTCGACCCGGGCCCGGAGCTGGCCCGGATGACCGAGCGGGTGCTCGCCCACGATCCCGCGCTGCAGTGGCGGGCCGCCGCCGGCTGACCCGGCCGCGGCGCCGGATTCAGGCCGCGGCCGGGGCGGCATCCGGCGCCGCCGTGGGCACCTTGACGTCCAGCCCCCGGCGGGCGGCCAGCACCGCCGCCGTGCACAGCGCGAACAGCACGGCCACCACGGCCAGCGCCCGCGCCGCCCCGACCGTCTGCAGCAGGAACCCGGCCGCGAGCGGCGCCAGCGGCTGCAGCGCGCCGCCGATGAACGAGGTGGTGCCCACCACCCGCCCGTACACCTCGTAGTCGACCACCAGCAGGGTGGTGGTGCCGATCGCGGCGCCGACCACCGGCCCGAGCAGCAGCACGCCCGCCAGCGCCGCGCCGAGCGCGACCGGACCGCCGAGCAGCGCGGCCGCCGCGGTGCCGAGCAGCCGGAGCAGGCAGACCCCGAGCAGGATCCGGTGCAGCCCGAACCGCCGGTGCACGTACGGCGCGAAGGCGGAGCCGACCAGGCCGCAGACGGCGGCGGCGCTCAGCGAGGCCCCGATGCCGCCGCCGTCCGCGCCGGGGCGCAGCAGCAGCACGTACGTGAGCATCGACACCGCGGTGTTGGCCGGCACCGAGTAGCCGAGCGTGCCGCGCAGGAACGGCGTGCGCCACAGCACCGCCAGCCCGGTGCGCAGGTCGGGCCAGCCGCGCGGGCCTGCCGCCTGCCCGGCGCCGGCGCCGGCCGGCAGGCCGCGGACGCACACCAGCGAGACCAGGTACGAGAGCGCGTCGAGCGCGAACGGGACGGCCCGGCCGAGCGCGAACAGCGCCCCGCCGGCGGCCGGGCCGGCGACCCCGGCGGTGTAGCCGCGGATCTGGTTGGCGGAGACCGCCTCGGGCAGCTGCTCGGCGGGGACGATGGTCCGCAGCATCTTGCCGGACGCGGGGTTGAACGCCATCATCGCGGCGCCGGAGACCACCACCGAGACGCCCAGCAGCCACAGCGGCGGCCCGCCGAGCAGTGCGCCGGCCGCCACCGCTGCGACGCACACCAGCCGGGCCGCGTCGCAGCCCAGCATCAGCCGCCGCGGCCCGATCCGGTCCGCCAGCTGGCCCGCCGGGACGGCCGTCAGCCAGGTGGTGACGAAGCCGAGCGTGGCCAGTACGCTCGCCCGGGCCGGTGAGCCGGTGGTGGCGACCGCGAGCAGCGGGATCGACAGCACCGTCATCGAGCTGCCGAGGCCGGAGGTGAACTGCCCGATCCACAGCCGCCGGAACGCCGGATTGGCGCCCAGCAGGGAGATCCGGCGCGGCAGCCGCGGCAGCCGCGGGCTCACGGCAGCAGCCCGTCGACGGTGAAGTTGAAGTTGGTCCGCCCGCCGGGGCGGGCGTGCCGCAGCCGGTCCAGGAAGAGCGCCACCCCGATCGACCCGGTGGCGAAGTCGGTGCTCTCGCGCAGCGCCTGCTCGCCGGGGAAGACCACACCCTGCGGACGGTCGATCCGGCTCAGCAGCACCCCTTCGGCGACCCGCCGGGCCTCGGCGAACCACCGTTCCTCGTAGAGCAGTTCACCGGCGTCGAGCAGGACGTTGCCGAGCCCGGCCAGCCCGTGGAACAGCTGCGGCAGGACGGTGTACTTGCGCGCGGAGTCGGCCAGCAGCCGGGGGAGCACGGCGAGCAGCTCCGCGTCCGGGCGGGCCGCGAGGTAACGCAGCACGGTGGTGGTCACCCCGGCGGTGCCCTCGTCCCAGTAGTTGCGCAGCACGCCGCCCTCGGCGCCCGGCTCGCGGGCGGTGCCCGGGAAGACCAGCGCCCGGCCGGAGATGACGGTGCCCTGTCCCAGGTCGAAGGCGAGCGCCTCCCGGCCGAGCCGGTACCAGCATTCCTGACCGGTCGCCAGGTGCAGGTACAGCAGGAACAGCGCGATGCCGCTCGCCCCGTGGCCGTGGCCGACCCGGACCCGTTCGCCGTCCGGTCCGGCCTGCGGCCACCGGGCGCCCCGTTCGTCGCGGACGCAGCCGGCGGCCAGCGCCTCGCCGGCCTCCAGCGCGTCCGTCAGCAGCCGGTCGTCACCGAGCCGCTGCCACAGGTGCAGACAGGCCGTGCCGTACCCGGCCGCGCCGTGCAGCACCCCGGGGTCGGCGAAGCGCAGCGGGTGGACACGGGCCCGGTCCATCAGCGCGCCCGCCACCTCGGGCCGGCCCAGCTCGTCGAAGACCCAGGCGATCCCGGCCTGGCCCAGGTACAGACCGGGCGGGTACCGGCCCGGGTCGACGTCCCGGGCCAGCGCCCAGGCCAGCAGCTGCTCGGGCACCTCGCCGCGCAGCCGGTGCAGTCCGTGCAGCACGCCCATCGCGCCGTACGCCACCGACAGCGGGTTGGTCTGGAACACCAGCGGGTCGGCCGGGAACAGCCGGTCCTCGCGCTGCGGGTCGGCCACCGCCTCCGCGTACGCGGCCACCTGCTCGGTGAGCGCGGCGAGTTCGGCGTCCGACGGGCCCGGCGGCCGGTCGGTGCCGTGGTGGCGGACGGTCGCGGGCAGCGCCAGCGGGACCGGCCGGTCCCAGCCCGGGTGCGTCTCCAGTGGCAGTGCGTCGATGCGTTCGACCACCTCGGAGCCGTCGAAGTCCTCGTCGGTGGCCGCGGCGTCGGTCAGCCAGCCGACCAGGTCGACCAGTTCGGCGGGCAGCGCGAGGTCCTCGGCCAGCGCGGCCAGGAACCGCGGCAGCGCCGGCCGGTGGAAGCCGGTGGTGTTGTTCACCACCATCAGCGAGGAGAGGACCAGCGCGCCGAGCGCGTGCCAGTCGGCGGCCCGGTCGTAGCGGTCCGTCGCCACCAGCCGCGGGCTCGCCAACCCCACTGTGTAGATGCCCAGATGGTGGTCCTCGTCCTCGCGGACCGCGGTCTCCAGGTCGAGGATCCGCACCGTCGCGCCGTCCGGCGAGACGAAGGCGTTGGTGTACGACAGGTCGCCGAGCAGGATGCCCCGCTCGTGCGCGGCCGCGACCGCCAGGGCCAGGCCGCGCCACAGCGTCCGCTGTGCGAGCAGGTAGGCGCGCACCGCCTCGGGCTCCAGGCCGAGGGTGACCACCGGGTTGTGGACGATGCTGTGCCGGCCGTAGTGCAGGCCGTCCAGCACCTCCTCGACCAGGAAGGCGTGGCCGCACTCGTGGAAGAAGTCCACCGGGCGCACGAACAGGCCGGTGTCGGCCAGTTCGGTGAGCAGCCGGTACTCCTTCGCCAGGACGTCGGCCGCCCACCGCCCGGCCCGGCCGACCATCACCCCGGGCCGGGCTTCCTTCAGCACCACGTCGCGGCCGGTCTGTGCGTCGGTGGCCAGGTACACGCCGCCGCGGTTGCCGAACGCCAGCGCGGTGTGCGGGGTGTACCGTCCGGCCAGCGGCGCGTCCGGCTCCTCCGGCTCCGGCGGGAACGGGTCGACGGCCCAGTCCGGGGCCTCGAAGTAGGGCGCGCGGACGTCCGGCACCGGGGTGCCGTCCGGCGCACTGATCATCAGGTCGCTCAGCCCGTCCGGCCGCAGCCGGTTGACCGCGGCGAACCCGCCGTAGCGGTAGTAGACGGCGGTCGACCCCGGCCACCGCCGGTCGGAGAGGATGTACGGCCCGGTCCGGCCCTCCAGCGCGGCCGCCAGCGCCCCGCCCACCGCGTGGAACTGCTGCTCGTCGGCCGGGTACACGGTGATGAACTTGCCGCTCGCGGTCCGCGAGAAGGTCTTGTTGCCGGTCAGCCGGACCGCGTACGGATCGATCAGGAACTTGAACCGCACCCCGGCCCGCAGCAGCACCGGCAGCGCCAGCCGCAGCACCTGCACGCTCTCCCCGGGCAGCGCCGTGACGTGCAGCTTCCAGCCCTGCGCCGGGCCGGGCCCGGCTGCCGGCGGGTCCGCGATGAACCACAGCCCGCGCCGCCGGGTCCGCCAGCCGTCCGGCGCCAGGGAGCGGAAGACCGCCAGGTGCTCGGGTTCGGGCAGGTGGCGGCCGGCCGTCTCGTACCAGCGCTGGTCGAACGGCAGGTAGAACTGGAGGGCTTGCCAGGAGATCATCAGCGGTTCCGTCCGGGCTGGTTGGGCGGTCTTCGGGCGGGGATCGTCCGGCGGCCCGGGGCCGGCCGCGGGCCGGGCGGGCCTGCGCGCCGATCTGGCGGCCCGGCGAGGGGACTTCGAACAGGCCGAGGCCGGGCTGCTGCGCGCGCTGGACCTGC
>NZ_JBEZIR010000119.1:27226-27692 GCF_040651175.1 Kitasatospora sp. NPDC048540 | reverse complement strand
TGGCGGTGCCGTCGGTGAGGGTGGTGTCGCCGAGTGGGGTGGTGCCGTCGGTGAAGGTGACGGTTCCGGTGGGTGGGGTGGCGAGGTTGCCGGTGATGGTGGCGGTGAGGGTGGTGGTGGTGCCGCCGGTGCCGGGGTCGGCCTTGAGAGTGGCGTCGGCGACGGCGGGTTTGGCGATCTGTTGGGTGATGGATTCGTTGCTGCCGGTGTGGGTGGTGTCGCCGCTGTAGGTGGCAGTGATGGTGTGGTCGCCGTTGGTGGTGAACTTGGTGGCGGGTGTGGTGGCGGTGCCGTCGTCCTTCACCTCGACGGGGTCGCCGAGTTGGGTGTCGCCGTCGGTGAAGGTGACGGTGCCGCCCGGTTTGTCGCCGGGTCCGGTGACGGTGGCGGTGAAGGTGACGTCCTGGCCGGGTGCGGCGGGGTTCAGGCTGCTGGTGAGCTTGACGGTGCTGGCGGCCTTGGTGAT
>NZ_JBEZIR010000119.1:0-27128 GCF_040651175.1 Kitasatospora sp. NPDC048540 | reverse complement strand
GCTGTCGCCGAGTTTGGTGTCGCCGTCCTTGAAGGTGATGGTGCCGCTGGTGGGTCCGGTGACGGTGGCGGTGAAGGTGACGTCCTGGCCGGGTGCGGCGGGGTTCAGGCTGCTGGTGAGCTTGACGGTGCTGGCGGCCTTGGTGATCTGTTGGGTGATCGGTTCGCTGGTGGTGCCGGTGTGGGTGTCGTCGCCGTCGTAGGTGGCGGTGATGGTGTGGTCGCCGGTGGTGAGGTTGCTGGTGGTGTAGGTGGCGGTGCCGTTGTTGATCTGGCTGTCGCCGAGTTTGGTGTCGCCGTCCTTGAAGGTGATGGTGCCGCTGGTGGGTCCGGTGACGGTGGCGGTGAAGGTGACGTCCTGGCCGGGTGCGGCGGGGTTCAGGCTGCTGGTGAGCTTGACGGTGCTGGCGGCCTTGGTGATCTGTTGGGTGATCGGTTCGCTGGTGCTGCCGGTGTAGGTGTCGTCGCCGCTGTAGGTGGCGGTGATGCTGTGGGTTCGTGGGGCGAGGCTACTGGTGCTGTAGGTCGCTATGCCGTTGTCGAGGGTGGCTTCGCCGAGTTTGGTGTCTCCGTCCTGGAAGACCACGGTGCCGTCCTGGGGTGTTCCGGGAGAGCCGGTGACGGTCGCGGTGAACGTGACGGCCTGGCCCGGGTCGGAGGGGTTCTGGCTGCTGCTGACCTTGGTTGTGGTCGATGCCTGGATATTGATGTCCAACGCAGGTGTGCTGGTACTGGGTTGGAACGCGTCGCTGCCGGCGTAGTGCGCCGTGAGGTGGTGGGGTCCTGCTGCGAGATTGAGGCTGGAGAGGGCGACCGTAACGATGGCTTCCTTATCGGTGCTCGCATCGAGTGACAGACCTGACATGACGGTCTTGGCGGGGCTGCCCAGCAGGGTGTCGATGATCGACACGGAGCCGTCAGGCGGATTTCCCTTCACGGGGTCACCGGTGACGGTGGCGGTGAACGTGACGTTCTGGCCCATCGGAATGGTGCCGCCTGCCGGGTTCTGAGACAGCTTCGTGTTGGTGGGCACCTTGGCAGTCGTCACGGACACGGCCTCGCTGGTGCTGGGGGCGAACTTGTTGTCGGCGCCACCGACGTAGGACGCCCTCAGACTGTGGCTGCCTTCCGTCAGGCTCACCGAGAAAGTCACTGCCGCGCTGGAACCCGAGGCGGCCGACAGTGTTCCGAACCCGATCACGGGATTCTTCGACTCATCGGGGTCCGTCCCGTCCCGAAGGACGACATTTCCGGTGGGAGAAACGCTGGCATCGACCGTGATCGTGACTTCTACGGGCTGCCCAGGGAGCGCAGTCGGTGGGGCCGCGACCGTTGTCGTGGTGGCGGCCTGCATCACGGTCAATTCAAAGTGTTGGACGACTGGCGCTGCCCCTGATGCATTGGTCGCCGTGAGGTCGAACGTGTAAGGCGACCCGGTGAACGGCGGGGTCCCGCTGAGAATGGCTTTCCCGTCGCCGGCCCCGCTATTGGTAAGCGTGACTCCCGGCGGCAGGCCGGCTGCGGTCACAGTGGGTGTCGGAGTTCCGGCGGCCTGAATTTCGAAGGTGTTGGTGCCGATTGTTTTGAACGTGGTAGATCCCTGGCTTACAAATGCTGGCCCGGTTGAATTGGTGACGTCGAACTGTGCCGAGTCGGCTACTCCGGGTGCAGTGGCCACTACCTTGTATTTTCCGCCGATGCTGCCTGCCGTGAGATTAACGCTCGCGCTGCCGTCCGTCATGGTCGTCGATGTACCGGCGGAGAGCGTACCGCCGACGCCGCCGTTTGGAACTACTTTGAACGTGACTACGACATTAGGTACCGGATTGTTGGAGGCATCGAGGACCTTCAAGGACAAGGGATTGGCGAATTTACTGAAAAGTAGCGCGGCCTGGGGGGACGAGCTGCCGTCAACCACTAGTTTCGCGGCCGGACCGGGAGTATTGACCAGTTGCTCGAACGAGACGCTGACGAGACTGCCGTCGCCGGAATCAGCCGTCGCTTGGACGCTGAAGTGTCCGACTTTACCGTTCGCAGTGAACGTAGGGGCGATTGCCAATCCGGATTCGTTCGACCTTACGACGATGGTGTGACCGGAATCGCTAGTTGTCCCGGTGTCCGTACCGTTCGCGAAAGTACCGCTGGGGCTGTCTGCTGTGTTGGGAGCTCTGAAGGTGACGGGGATGTTCGGGACACTATGTCCTTCCGCGTCCTTGACCTGCACGCCCAAATTGGTGGCGAATGCCGTGTTGACCTGTGCCGACTGTGAGGTGCTACCTCCCGATGGGTTGAGAACACTCGGGCCGAGATTCTTCAAGTCGTAGGTAGCATCGATGGGTATTCCATCGACGTGCGCGGTCGCTGCATAGCTCGCCACATTGGACAATGCGGTAAGGGGTGGTGCGGTGGCGACGCCATCGTCGAGCGTCAGTGCTGTGACCGAGGTTTTGGGCGGGTTTGTGGCTGTGGCGGAGAACGTTGCGGAACCGTCGGGTACGCTGAATGTTACCGCCACGCCACTCAATGGCTTTCCGGTGGAATCGGTAACCTTTGCAGCGAGAGGGTCCGGAAAGGCGGTGCCGACCGCAGTCGACTGGGGAGATCCACCTGCGGCTGTCACCGATGACGACTTGACCTGAGCGATGGCGAGACCATTCGGATCGTTGCCGACAGGGATCGCGTAGTCGGTCGTGATGACCGAGACGCTCCGGTCGAGAAAGTTAGCCGTGTAGGCGTGCCGGCCGTCGGGGTTCACCGCTATATCCACGGGATCGCTCGAAGGCTGGGAGTTCTGCGCCGGGATCGCTATGGTCGCGGTGACGGTGCCACTGGATGTGGCTATCACCGTGACCGTGTTCGTTCCGCCGTTGGCAACGCCGTTGGAGACATAGACATGACTGCCGTCGGGGCTCAAGGCCAATGCGTCGACGAAAAAAGCAATGCCATTGGTGATGGTGCTGACCGTAGGTGAAGTTTTAGGGTTTTTGATCACCGAGACGCTGCCGTTGGCGCCTGGATGGGATGCGTTCGAGTTTGCGACATAGACAACACCCGAGCCACTGACGGCGACATCGATCGGGTTTGAACCAACGGTGATCGAATTAATGGTCGGAGAGGTAGAGGCAGGATTGGTGATAACCGATAGGATGTTCGATCCGAAGATGGCGGCGTAGAGTGTGCCGTCAGGTCCTACCGCCAACCCCTCTGGATTCGATGATTCCAGACCGGGTATGGTGATGGATATCGTCCCTTTGACGATCCCGCTACCGGCATCGTCAACTTGAATCACTGAGATGTTGTTCGAGTTGAAGTGGGAGACGAAAAGAAACTTGTTGTCATTGCTCACTGCGAGCCCTGACGGTTCCTGCCCAGTGCCGTGGATGGTGGTGGTCGCACTTGCGTCGGGGGTAAGCGCAGAGATGGTGTCATCCCCCGCGACATAGACGTACTTGCCGTCGGGCCGGACTGTGGCAGTTGTTGGATGCGTGCCCACCGGTACCGTGGTAGATACTTTGTTTGTGCCGGTATCGATGACCGAAGTGCTGTTGTCGCCATAGTTCGCGACATAGGCGTGCTTGCCGTCCGGGCCGACTGCTATCGAAACGGGGTTGGGCTTGATCGAGGTGGTGATGGCCGTGGCCGTATTGGTAGCAGAGCTGATAACCGAGATGGTGTTCGAGCTCTCATTGCTGACATAGATGCGGGAGCCGTCGGGGCTCACGGCAACGTCTCGCGGTTGGTGCATGACCGATGCGGTCGAGATAATCTGCTTCGTTGCAGTATTAACGGTGGATAGAGTGTCGCTGCGGAAATTTACGAAATAGATGCGAGTTCCGTCCGGACTGGCCGCTATGCCTTGCGCATCGTCCGCAACCTGGCCGGCGGTGTTGGTGACCCGTGCCACGGAAGATGTTCCGGTGTCAATTGCGACAACTGTGTCATGGCAAGTGACATATGCATATCTTCCATTGGGTGGGGTGGTCGTTATTCCGGTTGGAATGTCGCATCTGGCCGGGGGCGGGGTGGGCGGGGCGGGGTCTGGATTGAGGTCGATACTGTCGGCTATGGAGTTAGTCGCAGTGGCGATCACTGTTACGAATCTGCTCGAATCGCTTGTGACGTAAACGTGCTTCCCGTCAGGTGTGATGGAAATTCCAGATCGATTAATTCCTCCTGATATCGAAATATTTCCTACCACCTCATCGGCTGCAAAATTGAAGTCCTGCACCGATCGTCCGGTGGTGATGTACATGTCCCGACCGTCCGGAGTGAATACTATTCCTTTGGGTATTCCCGAGATTCCTCTATTTCTGTCGATCGTGTCAACTACGGTATTGGTGGCCGTGTTTATGACTTTAATGGATTCATTGTCGGAGGTGACGTAGGCGCGACTTCCGTCCGGGTTTACTGTCACCTTCTCCGGATGGTTGCCGACCGGGATGGTGGATACCACTGTGTCAGTGGCGGTATCGATCACCGACACGGTCATCGATGACCTGTTGGCGACATACAGATATGCCCCGGCCGGAGTGACGTTCACCTGTTCGGCGTGCGCCGGCGAGGACGACAGGACAAAAATTGCCGATATTGCGGTGAGAACGGCCGCCAGGAACGCGGCGAGAGCCCGGATCGCCTTATGGCGGTTTCCTGACCCGAATCCGAAGTTCGACGTGAATGCGGTTGTGAAGCCCTTCCTCGCGCGGAAGCCGCCTGCGTTCGCGCCGCGTGTATTCGCATGTCCTCCGCCTGATACGGTGGCCCGTGGGCGTATGAGGGAAGTGATCCCGGTCCGGCGCTTCCGGGTCCATTGGATGGCGTCTGCCGCCGCAGCCCGTAGGTGGTTCAGAAGGGCACCCGGGTTCGGCTTCGGCACAGGCGTCATCTGGATCTCCGCAATCGTTAGCCGGAGGCCGCAACCGCTCCTGCGTGGGCAGCATCCTCTCGGGAGACTCACCATCGCCTAGGTCGGTGTCTGCGGCAGTGGCTCTTTGGACGGCTGCGGGGGCACACAACGTTGCCCGGGCGTGATCTGTGGCCGGTGTCGTGGCTGAGAGGGGTTGGTGGTCAGTCGCCCGCGTTCTCCGTGCCCCGCCTGCGGACGCGGCATAGCACCCGCAGCCCGCGCTGGCGGGTGAGGCGGCAGCAGGGGCGGGCCTGCCGGAGGGCGGCGCGGTGGCGGATGCGGCTGCCGAGGCTGGGGGTGGAGGAGAGTCCGAGGCGGACGGCGACGCGGGCGCCGCCCAGGGGGCTGCGGCCGATGGTGACCTCGCCGCCGGTGGCGGTGGCGGCGCGTCGGGCGATGTCCAGGCCGAGTCCGGTGGATCCCGCGCTGGAGCCGCGGGCGAGGGCCCGGTCGGGGTCGATGATGCCGGGGCCGGCGTCCTCGACCGCGATGGTGACGGCCTGGGCGGTCCGTTCGACGCTGATGGCGAGGGCGCACTCCTGCGGGGTGTGGCGGAAGACGTTGCCGACCATGGCGTCGAGCACGGCGGCCAGGTCGTCCTCGGGGAGTGCGACCGGGGTGGCTTCGGTGGTGATGGAGACGTCGCAGCGGCGGTTCTGCTGGGAGGCGAGGATCGCCCAGAAGGCGGCGCGGCGACGGACGACGTCGGCCACCTCGCCGAGGTCGGCGTCGGTGTGCTGGTGGGGGAGCCGCCCCGGGGGTGTGTCGCGGAAGGCCGCGCCCATGGGGCCGGTGGCGAGCGGGGTGCGGGCGGTCGTGATGATCGAGTTGAGTTCGGACTCGAGCTGGGAGATGGCGCAGCGGATGCGTTCGGCGTCGTCGGTGGGGCCGAGGCGTTCGGTGGCGAGCTGGAGTGCCGCGAGCGGGGTGCGCAGGCGGTGGGAGAGGTCGGCGACCAGTTCTCGTTCGATGGCGAGGAGTTCGACCATGCGGTCGGCCATGGCGTTGAAGGCCAGGCCGGCTTCGTAGAGTTCGGGTGGGCCGCTGGGTTCGATGCGGGTGCGCAGATCGCCGGAGCCGAGGGCGTGGGATGCGCGGGCGAAGCGCTTGGAGGAGCGGACGACCCGGGCGCCGAGACGGTCGGACAGGGCGACGGAGCCGATGACGAGGCCGCCGGCGGTGAGGGTCATCACGGCCCAGGAGGTGCCGACGCCCCTGCTCATCTCGGCCTGGGGGACGAACGACTCGATGACCGCGACCTGGTTGTGGGCGAGGACGATCGGTTGCAGGTAGACCCAGCCGCCGTGGACGTCCTCGGTGAGGGACTCGCCGCGGTCGGCGGCGCGGGCCAGTGACTCGGCGGAGGAGTGGGAGGCGCCGACGATGCGGCCGTCGGGGAGGTGGACGCCCAGGCGGTTGTCGGAGTCGAGGTCGGAGACGGCCTGGCTCAGTTCGGCGATGGTCGGCTCGACGGTCAGGAACGGGGCCAGGGCGGCGGCGCGCTGTTCGGCGGCGGTGCGGCTCTGGGTCTTGGCCTGGGACTGGAGCAGGAAGGCCAGGGGGATGAGGAAGGACAGGGCGACCATCGATGTGACGGCGAAGGCCACGCCCGCGAGTGATCGTCTCATCTGGGGGTCACCAGTTTGATGCCGACGCCGCGGACGGTCTGGAGGTAGCGCGGGCGGGCCGCGCGTTCGTTGAGCTTGCGGCGCAGTGCGGACAGGTGGACGTCGATGGTCTGCTCGTCGACGTAGGCGTCGCGCCAGACCTCGGTGAGGATGGTGCGCTTGGGCACGACCTCGTCGGCGTTGCGGGCGAGGAAGGCCAGCAGGTCGAATTCGCGGCGGGTCAGCTGGATCTCGTCGCGGTCGAGGTGGACCGTGCGGGCCCGTTCGTCGATGCGGAGCTTGCCGATGGCGATGGCTTCGCGGGAGGTGGTGTCGCGCCAGGCGCCGTCGGCCTGGTGGTCGGCGGTCGGCCGGGCGGAACGGCGCATGACGGCGGTGAGGCGGGCGGCGAGCATGGCGCTGGAGAAGGGTTTGACGATGTAGTCGTCGGCACCGGCCCGCAGGATCCGGATGATCTCGTCGTGGTCGTCCCGTGCGGTGACGATCACCACGGGGACCTGTGAGATGCCGCGCATCATCCGCAGCGCGTCCGAGCCGTCCAGGTCGGGCAGACCGAGATCCAGGACGACGGCGTCGGGCGGGGACTGGGTGAGTTCGCGCAGGGCTCCGAATCCGTCTCCGGTGCTGCGAACAGTGAATCCGTGTGCGGAGAGCCCGTCGATGAGGGAAAAACGTATGTCCGGGTCGTCTTCCACAACAAGAACGTTCGCCATGGGGACACCGTAGCGGATCGGTAATGATGGTGTTGTGCCCGTGCTCTTGCGTGTTCTCCTGTGGTTGGCCTGTACCGCTCTGGCGGTGACGGCGGTGTTCTTCGCGGTCGGCTTCGTCATCAAGTCGACGACGCCGGTGCCGGCGCTCGCGCTGCCGACGCCGACGGTGTTCGTCGCCGCGTCGGGTGAGGCGACGGATGATCCGTCCGCACTCGAGCCGCCCAAGGCTCCGGCCTCGGCTTCTCCCTCCGCGTCGCCGTCGCCGAAGGGGAGTTCCGCGTCGCCCTCGTCCGGAGTGACGCGGGCGCCCGCCACGGTGGTTCCCCGTCCGTCGCCGGCGGTGACCGGGCAGCGTCCGGGGCCGGGGTCGTCGTGTCAGGGCGGTGTCGGTGCGCATACGGTGCGCTCGAGCGGGGGGCAGGCTTCGATCAACTTCGGGAACGGGGCGGTCTGTCTGGTCTCGGCGCTTCCCGCGCCGGGTTTCACCACGGATGTGACGCAGTCCGAGCCGGGGACGCTGGTCGTCACGTTCAGCAGCCGGGACCATCGTTCGCGGATCACGGCCACTCTCCAGCCACAGCCGCAGGCTTCCGTGCGGGAGACCGCCCTGTGACGGTGCGTGCCCGTAGGGGCAGTCGTCGGCTTGCGGACTCTGCCCTCTGAGCTGCCTTTCTTGCAGTGCGGGTGATGGCTTCCTTAGCTGTTCCTGAAGATCGCCTCGGAGGGCCTGTCGGAGCGGTGGCGCCGCCTATGCTCGCCTTGCCTGGCGGCGGACGACCCGGTGGCTTCGTAGTGGTTTCCACCGGGTCGTGCCTCGCCGCCGGGCGTCGACGCGGCTCGTGCCGGCCCTTTCTGCCGATGCCGGTGAGCCGTGTTCACCGACCGATGCCTGCCTGCCGGTTCGGCGTACCCGTGCGCTGCCGATGCCCTGCCGGGTGTGGTGGCCGATGCCAGGGCGCCGGCGGCGTGATCGAAGGACTCCGCATGAACCATCGACCGTTTCGTGGTGGCCGCAGGGCCGCCGGAGCCGCTGTTCTGGGAGCGGGGGCGGTGCTCGTCCTGGCGGGTTGTTCGACCGCCCAGGGCGCCGGGCCGGGCGCGGCGGGTGCCGACGACGGGATCGAGATGATTCCCGTCGCGCAGCGCAAGCCGGTGCCCGATGTGGCGGGTCGCGGCCTGGACGATCAGCCCGTCATCCTGTCGGGCTTCGCCGGCAAGGTCGTGGTGGTGAACCTGTGGGGGTCGTGGTGCGGGCCCTGTCGGGGTGAGGCGGACGATCTCGCGAAGGTGGCGGGGGAGACCGCGGACAAGGGGGTGCAGTTCTTCGGCATCGACGTCAAGGATCTGAAGCCCGACGCCCCCAGGGCCTTCGTGCGTGAGCACGGCATCACCTATCCCAATCTGTACGACCCGCAGGGGATGACGCTGCTGGGTTTCCCGCCTTCCGTGCTGAACGCCCAGGCGATTCCCTCGACCCTGGTGGTCGACCGCAGCGGGCGGATCGCGGCGCGCGCACTGCAGCCGCTCACCGGGGAGCAGCTGCACCGGATGGTGGACCCGGTCGTGGCGGAGGGGCAGTGATGGCGCTCGCGAACTCAGTGGGTCTGGCCGCTGCCGGTAACGAGACGGTGCTCCACGGAACGGTGCTGTTCGCGTTGCCGGTCGCCGTGCTGGGGGGCCTGGTCTCGTTCTTCTCCCCGTGCGTGCTCCCGCTGGTCCCCGGTTACCTGACCTACGTCACCGGCCTGTCGGCCACCGATCTGGCGGATGCCCGGGGCGGGCGTCGTGGTCGGATGCTCGCCGGGTCCGTGCTGTTCGTCTCCGGGTTCACCGCGGTCTTCGTGTCCGGCGGGGCCCTGTTCGGTTACTTCGGGCACACGCTGCTCGAGCACCAGCGGACCATCAGCCTGGTGGCGGGGGTGCTGACCGTCGTCATGGGGCTGGCGTTCATGGGTGTCCTGCCCGGCTTCACCCAGCGGGAGGCCCGGTCGCACTACCGGCCGGCGCTCGGTCTGCTGGGTGCGCCGCTGCTCGGTGTGGTCTTCGGTGTGGGCTGGACACCCTGTATCGGTCCGACCCTCGCCGCCGTCCAGGCGCTCGCCTGGAACGAGGCGAGTGCGGGACGGGGTGCGCTGCTGATGACCGCTTACTGTGTCGGGCTCGGACTGCCGTTCGTCCTGGCGGCGCTCGCCTTCCGGCGGGCGTTGGGGGCTTTCGGTGTCGTCAAGCGTCACTACCAGTGGGTGCTGCGGGCCGGCGGCGGCATGTTGGTCGTGGTCGGCCTGTTGCTGGCCACTGGGGCCTGGGATCAGTTGGTGTACCAACTGCAGCTGTGGGCCTCGCAGTTCACGTCCTCCGTGTGATTCCCGGGGTGCTTCGGGGGCGTCCGGGTTGCCGTGCGGCCGGACTGCCGAAGGGGGGAATGAGCCCTTCCTTAGCGGTTCGTTAAGTAGGTCGATTCGCTCTTTTTGTCCGAATCGATGGTCCTAGGATCAAGGTCATCAAGCGCGCTTCGCCGGCGGTCACGCCCCGGGACGCGAAGCCTCGGGAAGCCGCGAACGCGCCCACCGCCGCCAGGACCGACCGACCACCTCTCGGAGGAGAGCCGCACATGGAAATCCGCCCCCGGATGCGACCGTCGCGTCGCCGACACCGCCGGCCCCGCCGTCGGCTGCTGGTCGTCGCCGCCCTGCTGATCCCGGGGGTGGCCGGAGTGGCCCTGGCGTCCTGGGACGGCGGACAGCCCGCCAAGAACGCCGCCACCTCCTCGGTGGCCGACTCCCTCAACCTCCCGACGGCGACGGCTGTTCCCCTCTCCCCGACGCCTTCGCAGGATCCGACCGCCACCGCGAGCGTCTCCGAGAGTGCGTCGGCCCCGCCGGCCGCGTCGCCGAGCTCCGCCGCGGCGTCCCGGCCGGCCGACGCACCAGCGAAGTCCTCGAAGAGCGCCGCCCAGTCCCAGCCGGCCAAGAGTTCGGCCGATGCGGGAGGCCAGGGCGGCTCCGGATCCTCCGGATCGTCCGCCTCCTCGTCGGGGGACGCCGCCCAGCGAGTCCTGGACCAGATCAACAAGGCCCGGGCCGACCAGGGGCTGGCCGCACTCACCCTCCTCGACGGCCTCAACAGCAGCGCCCTCCTGCACTCCCAGGCGATGTCGGCCGGGTGCGGACTCTCGCACCAGTGCTCGGGCGAGGCGGCGGTCGGCCAGCGGGAGACCGCACAGGGCGTCCGATGGTCCTCCGCCGGCGAGAACATCGGCACCGGAGGACCCGCCAAGAACGCGACCGCCGTCGGCGACATGGCCGTCAAGCTCACCCAGGACATGCTCGCCGAGCGGCCGCCGAACGACGGGCACCGGCGGAACATCCTGAGCACCTCCTTCACCCGCATCGGCATATCCGTCATCCAGGACGGCTCCGGCACGGTGTGGATGACCCAGGACTTCTCCGGATGACGATCCGTCAACGCCCCACCAGTACCCCGGTCTGACGTAGCGGCCCACCCGCCGACGCCAGCTCCCGGACAGCCAAGAGACATCCCCATCCCACCGGAACCCTCCCAGGGAGAACCACATGCGGACCCGATCGCTCCTCCTGGCCATAGCCGTCGCCACCACCGGCGCGGCGCTCACCGCCTGCGACGACCCCAAGGCCGCCCACGACTCGGCTGCCAACGTCGCCCTCGACACCGGTGTCGTGCCCTCGCTCGGCTCGTCGTCCACCCAGGCCGCCGCGCCCGCTCCCGCATCGACCCCGAGCGGCGCGGCCACTCCCTCCGCCGCCCCCAGCGCACCCGCCACCAGCGCCAGCCCGGCCGCCAAGACCACCGCCGCGGCCAAGAGCACCACCAAGGCCGCAGCCGCTCCGGCCAAGCCGGCCTCCGGCGGCGGGGCCGCTGCCGCCGTGCCCGCCGCCGCCATCAGCGGGGGATACAACGCCAACGCGGACTCCGCGGCCGAGATCGCCGCCGCGATGAGCAAGGCCAAGGCCGACGGCAAGAACGTCCTGCTCGACTTCGGCGCCAACTGGTGCGGCAACTGCAAGGCCCTCGACAAGCTCCTCACCGGCAACGCCGACGTGCAGAACGCGCTGAACTCCTCCTACCACTTCGTCAAGGTCGACATCGGCGACCACAGCACCACCAACATGAAGATCCTCCAGGGCTACGACTCCTCCGGCAGCTACGCGATGCCGGTACTCATCGTCGTGACGCCCTCGGGCACCGTCACCGCCAGCACCCAGAAGGTCGAGCGGCCCAAGACCACCGCCGACGGCTTCACCGCATTCCTCCGGAAGTGGGCCGCGTGACCCGCCGAACCCCCCTCTACGCGGCAGCCCTCCTGACCGCGCTGGCTGCCGTCGGCTGCACCAGTGCCAGCGCCGGCACCACCGGTACCGGTACAGCTGCGGCCCCCAAGCCCGCCGCCACGTTCAGCGACGGCGGCGTGACCGTGGCGCTGAGCCTCGGGAACTGGGACGGGAACAAGGGCACCGCCAGCATCACCTTCACCCCGGAGAAGGCGGGCTACCACATCTACAGCATGGACCTCCCGCCCGACGGCATCGACGGCCTGGGCCGCCCCACGGTCATCAAGCTGACCGGCTCACTGACGATGTCCGGCGCGCCGAGCACCACGTCGGCGATCCGCCAGATCACGGACGCCGGAACCTCCACCGAGGTACCGGTCTACCCCGACGGCCCGGTCACCTTCACCGTGCCGCTCGCCAAGAGCGGGACGGGCGAGGCGACTACGCTGATCAGTTACGCCGCATGCAGCGAGGACGGCTGCCTCGCACCCGTGGACGATCACCCGGTCGCCCTCACGGTCGGAGACCAGGGAATCGCCGTCCGCCACTGACCACTCCCGAGACCACCGCGGGCACCACCGGGGCGCCACACAGGGCCCGCGTCCCGCCGCGGTGGACCGCCGGCCCGCTCCCCGAGGACAGGGAGCGGGCCGGCGCTTTCCATGTGCCACTCCGGCGGACGCACAGCGGGAGGAGGGCACGTTCACCACCCGCTCCTCAGGAGCCGACGTCACCCGGCAGGCCCTCACCTTGTGACCGGAACCCGGTCACAGGCCTGCCCGGAAGCGACGTCCCGTGTTGGCTCGGGTCCGGCGGTGTCACCCGTCAACCGCCGGACCCTGCGAGGGGGACCGCGCGACGAGGGTCGCATACATGACCGTGGTCAGACAAGAGTGCAGGCCGCCGATCACTCTCCACGGCCCCGCCGGGGCAGACGACCGGAACCACTTCCCGGAACCGGCGGGGACTCCTTCGGCGGGGAGTCCTTCGACGAGGACTCCCTGGAGCCACGCTCCCGGATCCGCACGGTCGTGAAACTCCGCGCCGGCACAGGGTCCGCCGCCGCGCCGGACCGGTCCTCCTCCGGCGAGGACAGCTGATAGAAGCCGAGACCGAAGGAACCGGGCGCCTCCTCGACCTCGATCGGCAGGTCCGGCACCAACGGAGCCGTCACCACCAGCTCCAGACAGGCCCGCGGCGAGGATTTCAACGCCGACCACAGATCCATCGAAGCCGCCGTGGACGACGGTGGAGCCGCCCGCAGACCGACGGGCAGACCCGCCTCCGCGAGCGACCCGCCCAGACACTCCACGGGCAGCGTGTCCCTGGTGACCAGCACCGACAGAACCCGGCCGAGCAGACCGTGCGACGCCTCGGCCGTAGCGGCCTGCGCCGACACCAGATAGGTCAGCTGATACCGACGCGCGGGCAGCTTCCGGGCGACGACCTTGTGCTGCGCGTCGCGGACGTCCGTCAAGTCCGCGCCGCGCCCGTTCGGATCCTCCCGCACGTCGTACAGGAAGAGCACGACCTCCGAACACCGCGCCCCGCCGTCCCCGCTCTCCACCGGAGCAGGTGACTCGAACGTCACCACCGCATCCTGCGGCAACAACGGAGTGAGGAAGTCCCGCAGAGCGGCGTCTACTTCATGGAACATGCCCCCAGCGTGCGCACTCCGTGACCGCCGAAGCGGTGACCTTCGGGAGTCACCGGGGCCCCTTCCCCGTGCCCGATGGCGCAATGGTCGACGCCTCACTGGCCGTCCTAAGGCCCATCCCTGCGCCCCGCCCCGCCTGCGAGTCTCGGCATCAGACAGCAAACTTCTACTCACGGCAGGAGGGCTCGTGCCCAGCTATCTGTCACCCGGTGTGTACATGGAGGAAGTCTCCTCCGGTTCAAGGCCCATCGAAGGCGTCGGCACAGCCGTAGCAGGCTTCGTGGGATTCGCCGAAAAGGGCCCGGTCAACGAGCCGACCTTGGTCACCAACTGGTCCCAGTTCACCCAGAACTTCGGCGACTTCATCGAGGGAAGCTACCTCGCCCACGCCGTCTACGGCTACTTCCTCAACGGCGGCGGGGTCGCCTACGTGGTCCGCATCGGCGGATCCGATCCCGTGCCCCAGACCCCGGCGCAGGCCGCCCTCCCCGCCGGCAGCGGTTCCACCAGGCCCGCGCTGATCGCCAAGGCCCTGGTACCCGGCGACGAGGGCCAGCAGATCACCGTCGAGGTGAGCGAGGCGTCCGAGCCCGGAGAGGACACCTTCAAGCTGGTCGTCAGCCGCAGCGGGCCCAAGGAGACCAAGGAGACGTACGACAACGTCACCGTGAAGAAGGGCCCCAAGAACGTCGTCACCGCGGTCCGCCAGGCCTCCAAGCTCATCCTCCTGGAGGAGATCAAGGGCGTCGCGGCGGTCGCCCCCGCGCACGGAAGCCGGGTGTCGCTGACCACCGTCGACGAGCCCGCGCCCACCGTCCCCCGCGTCTCCGCCGGTGACTACCTCGGCGACTCCCTCGACCGCACCGGCTTCGCGGGCCTCGAGGCGATCGACGAGATCACCATGCTGTGCGTCCCCGACGTCATGGCCGCCTACCAGCGCGGCATCCTCGACATGGACGGCGTCAAGGCCGTCCAGCTCGGCATGATCGCCCACTGCGAGCTGATGGCCGACCGCATCGCGATCCTCGACGCACCCCCCGGCCTGAACGCCCGCCAGGTGATGAACTGGCGGCAGGACACCGCCGGATACGACTCCAAGTACGCGGCACTGTACTGGCCGTGGCTGAAGGTCATGGACCCGGTGGCCGGCAAGGCCGTCGTCGTCCCGCCGTCCGGCCACATGGCAGGCGTCTGGGCCCGCAACGACGCCACCCGCGGCGTCCACAAGGCCCCCGCCAACGAGACCGTGCGCGGAGCCATCGCCCTGGAACTGGCCATCACCAAGGGCGAACACGACCAGCTCAACCCGATCGGGGTCAACTGCGTCCGCGCCTTCCCCGGCCAGGGCATCCGGGTCTGGGGTGCCCGAACCCTCTCCAGCGACCCCGAGTGGCGCTACATCAACGTACGCCGACTCTTCAACTGGGTCGAGGAGTCCATCCTCCAGGGCACCAACTGGGTCGTGTTCGAGCCCAACGACCCCAAGCTCTGGGACTCCGTCAAGCGCACGGTCGGCATGTTCCTGCGCCAGGTGTGGCGCGACGGAGCACTGTTCGGCCGCACCCCCGACTCGGCGTACTTCATCAAGTGCGACGAGGAGAACAACCCCCCGTCCAGTCGGGACCAGGGAATCCTCAACGTCGAGATCGGCATCGCACCCGTCAAGCCGGCGGAGTTCGTCGTCTTCCGGATCTCGCAGTACTCCGACGGCTCCGGCCTCGAGGAGTGAACACGTCCGCCCACACGGACAATCCCCTCTCAAGAAAGAAGAAATAAACGATGGTCGGAGGACTCGGGGCCCAGCAGCCCCAAGACGCCCTGACTGCGGCACGGTTCTCAGTCGTCATCGACGGCTACGAGATCGCGTCCTTCTCAGAGCTGTCCGGCATCACGACGGAAGTCGAACCGGTCGACTACCTCTCGTCCTCCGACAAGGAGGTCATCTTCAAGAAGCTCCCCGGCAAGCGGAAGCCCCCCACCGTCATCCTCAAGCGCGGCAAGACCCGCGGTGTCGAGCTGTGGTCCTGGCACCAGGCCGTACTGGAGGGCGAGCTCACACTCGCCCGCAAGAGCGCCTCACTCGTCATGTACAGCTTCGACGGCCAGCCGGTCGCCCGGTACTACCTCGAACACGCCTGGCCGAGCAAGCTGGAGGTCGGCGCACTGAAGGCAGGCTCCAACGAAGTACTGATGGAGACCGTCACCCTGGTGTGCGAGAACATCCAGCGGGTGGCGCCGTGACCACCATGGCCCCGCCCGACGCCGGAATGCGCACCGAATACCCGTTCGTCCTGCCCCGCGGCTTCGTGGACGAGCACGGCCAGGTCCACCGCGAAGGCGTCATGCGCCTGGCGACGGCCCGCGACGAGCTCACCACACAGACGGACCCGCGGGTCCGTCAGAACCCCGCCTACCTGACGGTCCTCCTGCTGGAACGCACCGTCACCAAGCTCGGCACCCTCGCCGGGGTCGACACCTTCGTCATCGAGAACCTCTTCGCCTCCGACCTGGCCTTCCTACAGGACCTGTATCGGCGGATCAACCAGGACGGCCACACCGAGGCCGCGGTCGGATGCCCCTCCTGCGGGCACCAGTTCGCCGTGGACATCGCCGGTGATGCCAAGGGGGGATCGTGACGTACGCGGCTGACCGCCTCTGGGAGGAGACCGCGTACGTCGCCTACTACCTCCACTGGCCACTCGACTCGATCCTCGACCTCGAACACCCGATGCGCGAACGCGTCATCGACGAGATCGGCCGCATCCACACCCGCCTCGGCGGGTGACCACCACCCACCTCAGCCCGCCTCGACCCAGTACCAGGAGAACGAGCAATGCGTTGGCCTCTCTGGCGCAACCGCTCCACACAGCCCGTGAGCGCGCACGCGCCCGCCGGTGCGGACTCCCCTACTCCGGTGTCCGCCACGGCGTCCCCGCCGGCCACCACGACCGGACCGGCGACCCAGCCGGCCCGGGCGACGGCCGGCGCCTGGGTCACCGCACCACCGCTGCGCACCCTCTCGGCACTGGTGGCACCGACCGTCGGCCCGGCACCGATGACGCTCCCCCAGGTGGCCGGCACCCGATCGCTCCTCCCTTCCCCGCACGTCGACCGCTCGGCCGCGCCCGTCGGCCGGGCGGATCTCCTGGCCACCGTGCTGCCTGCCGCCGAAGACCCGACCCGGTCGGCCACCCCACCCGGAGCGAGCCGAACTCCCTCCACCGAGACGGGCGTCGACCACCCGGGCACGGACGCCGACCCGCAGCCGCGCGGCAGCCGCCCGCTGCGCTGGGTCGCCACCCACGACCGCACCCCCGCGCAGGCCGCACCGCTGACCAAGGCGGTGGAGTCCTACGTCGGAGACGCCCGTGAACCGGCCGAACCGTACCGCGCCCCCGGCTGGCTCCGCGCCGCCGCCACCCAGGCCCACCTGTTCACCCCCGAGCCGGCTCCCTCCCGGGAGACCGAGGACGTGGAACTGCCCCCGTTGGACTTCTCCGGGCACGGGCTCATCGCCTCCTGGCAGGCACCGGAACCGCCCGCCCCCGAACAGACGGAAGAGCCCGAGCGGCCCCTGCCCACCCTGCCCGCTGTGGAACGCGGCCGGCCCGCGGCACGGCGACGCAGTCTGGGCGAGAGCCGCCGCCTCGGCCTGGGCGCCCCGATCAGCCAGACACCGGGTCAGCGCTCCGACCTGCCCCCGCTCCGGCACGGCACGGCCTCCGACACCGCGCCCACCGACGCCGCGCCCACCGACGCCGCGCCCACCGACTCCACTCCCACCGACACCGCGGACACCGACGACAGCTCCGACGGCGGCGGCTCCGACCTTGCTACGCATCCTCCGCCTCCCGGGTCCGCCCCGGCCCCCGATGCGGACCCCGGCCCCAGGACCCTCCCCGCGCTTCCCCTGCCGCTCCCCGAGAGCCATGCGGGGGATTCGAACCTGCCGCCACTGCTGCACCCGGCGAGCGCCCAGCCCGGGGAACGCCCGCAGGGGCCGGCCGTCGGCGCCGAACCGCAGCCCGCTGCGCAGGCGCTCTACCGTCCGGCCCCGCAGGAGGCCCCCCAGCCGGCTCCGACCACGGCCCAGGTGCTCGCCGCGATCCCGCTGGCCGCGCCGCCGCCGCCGGACGTCGAGCGGGTACCGCCCACGGTCGCCGCCGCGTTCAAGGCCGCGTACGGCGCGGACGTCTCCCGGGTACCGGTGCACCGGGGACCGCAGGCCTCGACCGAGGCCCGGCTCCTGCACACGCGCGCCTTCTCCCGGGGCGGCGCGGTCTACCTGCCGTCGGCGGAAGGGCCACTGGACTCGCCCGGGGCCCGGGCCGTCCTCAACCACGAACTCATGCACGTGGTCCAGCAGCGGACGCTCGGCAGCGCGCTCCCCGAGGAGCACACCGTCCACGGCCGCGCGCTGGAGGCCGAGGCCCGGCAGGCCGAGACCCTGGCCGTCGGGGCGACGGCCCCGGCCGAGCTGACCCACCCGCCGGCCGCCGCCAGCACGGACCGACAGGTCCAGCAGGTGATCGACGAACTGGTCCGCCAGGGCATCGCCCACCGCGACGGGGCGGGCAACGTGCTGATCGGCACGGACTTCGAGCTCCCGGACCTGTCCGCCACCGTGGCACAGCGGTTGGGAACCGAGGAGAAGCTTCAGGAGATCAAGCTCAAGGCCATCGCGGAGGCCCGGGGGATCAGCGAGATCACCACCTTGGACGATCCCAAGCTGTCCGAGAACGACAGACGCGATATCGCCTACGAGGTGCAGCAGTGGCTGAAGGCCGACACCTCGGACCTGACCAACACCACCTGGCTTGAGAACACCAAGCTCGCAGCCGTCCAGGCACGTTGGACGGACGGCGGCGGCGACGCGGAGAAGATGCCCTCGACGTTCCCGGCCCTCGAGGGCCAGACCAAGCTCGCGCTGGAGATCGAGAAGGAGAAGGCGCTCCTGCGGGATCTGGCGGAGAAGGAAGGGGCCTCGACGGACGATCTGCCGCGGATACCGAAGGTCATCGGCAAGTGGAAGATCGAGGCGCTCGTCGAGCTGGAGAAGCTGGCGAAGAAGGCCGAGAAGTTCTGGAAGGAACGCGGCGGCTACGAGGGCCTCACGATCAAGGTCTCCTACCAGCCGAGTCTGCTGGAGAAGGGCCGAGTCCTCTACATCGAGCCCCCCACGGACGAGATCGTCATGCAGGACACCACGGAGGTCGAGGTGGTGGTGTCCGAGGGAAAGGACGAGAAGGGCGCGATCACCGGTGATCTCCTTCTCGGCGCCGCCGAGACCTTCATGGGGATGTTCGGTCTGAAGATCGACGACCGGGATCGCAAGAGGTTCCGCGAGATGGGCGGGGCCCGGCGTTCCGAAGCGACAGTCCATACGCCGCTCACCGGGTCACAGGACGACGACGGCGACGACGAGGAGCAGGAGAGCAAGGGAAAGGAGGGCAGGGGAGAGAAGGGCGAGAAGAAGGAGAGCGAGAAGAAGGAGAGCGAGAAGAAGACTCCGGTTCCGGCGCCGACCACCGCGAAGACCTCGCAGACGGCGACGGGTACCCCGCCGGCCGCCTCGAAGGTGCCGACGGGCGGTGCCACGCCGGGCGGAGGTACGACGCCCGCGGTGGTCGTCCCCCTGCCCCTGCCCCTGCCCGAGCCGACCACGACGGCACAGCCCGTGCCCGGGGCGGAACCCGGGCCCGTGCGGCCGCCCGAGGCTGCCGCAGGCACTCCCGGCACATCCGTCACCACGAGCCCCGGCGGGAACCCGCCGGCCACCCCGGGTGCCGGCGGGGTTTCACCGGCCACCCCGGGCGCCGGCGTCAGCCTGCCGACCACGGTGGGTGCGGTGGAGACCCCGCCACCATCGGCCGCGATCACCACGGCGGCCGCCATCGGGGCGGCGACGGTCATGGCCTCGGTCCCCCCGCCCCCGGAGGTGACGAAGACCCCGGTGGTCGGCACCAAACCGTCGACCGGGTCCGGCAGGAAGCCGGAAAAGAAACCGGAGAAGGAGCTCAAGCCGCTCGAGATGCCCGCAGTGATCGGGAAGAAGCAGATCGAGGCGGAGAAGGCTCTCAGAGACAAGAAGATCAAATACGCGGTCCTCCTCCAGGACAGCTTCCGCCCGGCAGGTGAGGTGATCTTCGCCTCGCCGGACGCGGGATCCCGACTCGATACGGACGAGAACGTAGGAAAGCAATCCAGTGAAATACCGGTCGAGATCATCGTCTCCGCGGGAATCCGGGGTGAACTCGAAGGCGGGGAGGCCGGGCTCTCCATGGCCGCCTTCGGGCGCGCGGCGAAGGCCGAACTGGCTCTCGGGGCCGCCGAGACATTCCGAGGCATCTTCGGCCGCAAGGTCAATGACAAATGGCGGGCCGAACACGGAGGTGAACAGCGTGCAGGAGCTGCGATCTTCGAGCCGGTGGCGGACGAAGAGCCGGAACCGGAGGACGATTTCGGGGCCGGACCCGAGGGCGACCTCGCGCAGGAGCCGGAAGAGATAGCCGCCACCGGCGGGCTGCCGCCCGCAGTGAGCTCGGCTGCGGCGAGCACCCTGCCACCCGCAGTGAGCGGCTCGGCCGCGGCGAGCACCCTGCTGGCCGCGGTGACGGGCGCGGGAGTGACTCTCGGAGGGCAGGCCGCGGCCACCGTCGCTGCGCCTGATCCCGGGTCACCCGACAACAAGACCTCCACGGGCGGGAGGGCGAGCCTGGACGATCTCGATCTCAATGAGGTCGCGGACAGGCTGTACCCCCGCATCCGGAGCAGGCTGGCACGGGAGCTGAGAATCGACCGTGCCCGCCAAGGAATTTTCAGTGATTTCCGTTAAATGGAGCAGAAATGACGACTTTCGATTCACTCGGACTTGCCAACCGGTTCCAGGTCAAGCTGGACGGGGCGACAAACATCGACCTCGGATTCTGGTCGACGGTGGGCGGACTCGACGTCACCTGGGGACTGTGCGAGTACCGGGCCGGAGATTCGGGAAACTCCCGGTTGTACTACCCCGGGTCCACCAAGTACTCGGACATCGTGCTGACCCGGGCTGCATGCGCCCAGTCCCAGACGGTTCAGGATTGGCTTTCCCAGGGGTCCCTGTCGCTGCAGAAGTGGTCCGGAACCATCTACCTGGGAAACACCGAGACCCAGGCCATCATGACCTGGACGCTGATCAACGTCATGCCGTTGAAGTGGGCGATCGAGAAGTTCGACGCCAGTGCGAGCAAGGTGGCGATCGAGACCCTCACGCTCGCGCACGAGGGATTCCTCAAGGACGACACCAAGTTCAACAGCGCGCTGCTGGCGCCCGGGTCGGTCCAGGCATCGTCGACCTCTGCGGGATTCGGCGACACGTCCGCGGGCGGCGGCGCGGCGCGAGGGACCGCGGGTGGAGCTGTCTGATGACCGGGGCGGTTCAGCAGGAGAAGTTCGTCCCCGGCATCACACTGCGCTTCCAGGTCACCATCGAAGGCCTGGACCTGGGGGCGTGGAAGAGCTGCAAGGGCCTGACGGTCTCCTTCAAGCACAAGCCCATCTACGAGGGCGGCAACTACGAGTCGCCGGTCTCCATGCTCGCCGAGCAGCTCGAATACCAGACGATCACCCTGCAGCGCGCGATCGCCAACAGCACATCGTCGACGGTTCAGGCATACCTCAAGCAGGTCGCGGCCTCATGGTTCCACGCACCGAGCTGCGACTACCGGGGCGGCACCGGCAGCATCACCCTCTACGACGCCTCGCTGGCGCCCGTCTACACCTGGAATCTCCGCGGCGTCTACCCGGTCAAATGGGCGGGGCCCGACCTGGACGCCATGGGGAGCGGCGGGGTGGCACTGGAGACCCTGGAACTGGCCCACCAGGGCTTTCTGTAAGGAGCAGGTCATGGCGCTTGCCGAATACGAGAACTGGGGACCGGCGGGAGAGTACGACCGGGCGAAGCTGACCTGCTTCGCCCCCAAGCCCGGCTTCGTGGTCTTCAACTACAACCCCAACAAGATCACCTTCAAACGCAGCGCCAAGGCGAAGAGCCGGACGACGGCAGGCAGTTCGACCGGCAGCCAGCTGCAGGAGAGCGAGCTCATCACCATCAGCGTGAACGGCAACGTCCTCGAAGGCACGGACACCAAAGCGCGCTGTGACCTCCTGCTCTCCTGGGCCGCACCGCCTGACAACAGAGTGGAAGCGGCACTGGTCAGCCTCCTCGACCTGGCCGTGGAGCTGCCCCGGATCCAGTTCCAATGGGGTCTGCCGGCGTACGGGTTCGTCTGCGATGTGGTCATGACCAACTGCGACGTCACTTACGAGCGGTTCGACAGCATGGGCGTGCCCTCCCGTGCCGTCGTCAATCTCACGCTCATCGAGCAGCCGCCGATTCTGCCGTTCACCAACCCGACGTCCGGAGGCCTACCCGGGCGCCGGGCCCACCAGGTCTGCGAAGGCGAGCGGCTGGCGCAGATCACCACCAAGGAGCTGGGCCATCCGCGCCACTGGCGGGAGCTCGCCAGGTCCAACGACATCGACGACCCGCTGCGGGTACGGCCCGGCCAGTACATCTACGTGCCCAACCCGAGTGAACTGAAGCGCGAGGACTAGGACATGCCCGACACGTTCTTTCCGCTGGACGGGGGGTCCGCCACCCGGAAGGCCAGTGTGCTGATCGGAGGCGGAATCGCCATGCCGGGCCCGCCGGTCCCTCTGCAGACGATCATCGACACCCTTGCAGCCGAGGGCGGAGCTGCTCCGCAGATCCTGCGCGTCGTGGTCGACACACATCTGCACATGCCGGACATGTTCGAGATCACGATCCACGACCCCAACGGCGTGATCATCGAGGAGGCGGGGCTGGTCATCGGACAGCAGGTCACGATCCTTGCGCCCAGGCCGAGCACCGGTGTACGGCCGGTGATGATCGGCGAGATCACCGGCCTCGAAGCCATCTGCGACCAGGTGGCCACCACGACCGTGGTGCGGGGATACGACCGGCTCCACCGGCTGCAGCGAGCCAAGCACACCCAGGCCTGGTTCAACACGACCGACGCGGAGATCGCGACGGAGATCGCGGTACGCGTCGGTCTGGTCGCCGGCGAGGTCATCCCCTCCCCGACCTTTCACGAGCACATCGCCCAGTTCAACCAGACCGACTGGGAGTTCCTCAGTTTCCGGGCGTCCGAGATCGGATACGAGTTCGGCGTCGAGGCGGGAGACGTCTTCTACTTCCGCCCGGCGAGCAGCGGGCTCGAGGGCGCCCCCCTTGCCGCCGAGAGAGCCGAGCTGATCGGGGCCGCCCCCCTCGTCTTCAAGCAGAACCTGATCAGGTTCCAGCCGAGCATCAGCGCCGACAACCTCACCCCCACCACAGAGGTTCGGATGTGGGATCCGGAGCTCGGTCTTCCGGTCGCCGAACCCGGCGTACCCGCGACTCTCTCGGCGGTCGTCCCCTCGACCCCGGCCGAACTGGCCGAACTCGCCATGGCGGCTGCGGAGATCGCACAGGCAGCGGGAGAGGCCGAGGCGGAGGCGAAGATGGCCGCCCAGGAGGCCGAGGAGATGGAGGTGCCGAGTCGCGCGGATGCCGGGCCGCCGGCCGATCCCCTCGCCTACGTGGTCATGGACCGCCCGGTCGGCATGGGGGTCACGGGTGCGCTCAACGCGGAAGCCCTGTCCGTCAGCATCGGCGACCAGCTCGGTGGCACCTTCGCCGAGGCGGAGGGCATCACCGTCGGAGATCCGGGAGTCTCGGCGGGTCTCCCGGTTCTGGTGGAGGGTGTGCCGGCGATGTTCGAAGGCGTATGGATCGTCACCCAGGGCCGGCACGTATTCGACGACGAGGAAGGCGGATACCGGACCCATTTCTGGGTGTCCGGCCGGCAGGACCGGTCCCTGCTGGGGCTGACCAACGGCGGCCGGGTGACCGCGCCGCCACCCCGGGTCAACGGGTTCCTCTGCGGGATCGTCAGCAACAACTTCGACCTGCTGGAGATGGGACGCGTCAAGTTCAAGCTGCCATGGCTCTCGGAACTGTACGAGTCCGACTGGGCCCGGGTCGTACAGATCACGGCAGGGACGACCGCCGGTTCCGTCTTCCTGCCTGCGGTGGGGGACGAGGTTCTGGTCGGATTCGAGTTCGGTGACATCCGACGGCCTTTCGTGCTCGGCGGCCTGATCAACGCCGAGAGCGTGTACCGGGAACTGTTCACACCCGCCACGGTCGAAGGCGGCGGCTCGGTGATCAGCCAAGGGTTCATGTCCCCGTCAGGAAACGCCCTGAAGTTCACCGACGTCATGGCCGAGGGCATGCCTCCCGCCGAGGAGTCCGCGGTCTCACTCGGCAGCTGGAAGGGCGACGTCGCACTGAGGATCGATCAGAGGTTCGGCAACGTCAACCTCAGCGCCGTCCCGGTCCCGGGCGAAGGAGGCGAAGCCCCGCCGGGCACCATCACCATCGTCGCGGGAGAAGGCGGCGGCATCAGCATCCTCTCCGGTGGCGCGATCATGATCGACGCACAGGAGGAGATCACCCTCGCCTCACCCGTGATCAACATCGAGGCCGCCGAAGCCCTCAACCTCGGAGCCGCCGAGATCATCACCGCCACCGCCGCCGTCATCGCCCTCAACGCCGAGTAGCCCACGACCACCCGAGAGGAGTCACGCACATGGCCGACACCGAAAACCCCGACTTCGCCGGCATCGGATGGGCGTTCCCCCTGAGCGTCACTCCCAGCGGCGGCATCGCCACGGTCTCCAGGGAAGCGACGCTGGTCAAAGCGATGAGGCTCATCCTGTCGACCTACCCGGGAGAACGCCCCATGCGTCCGGAGTTCGGCTCGCACCTGAGGGACTTCGTCTTCCGCACGATCGACGGTCAGGCGGCCTCCGAGATCGCCCACGACGTCCGGACCTCCCTGGCGCGGTGGGAACCACGGGTGGACGTCGCCTCGGTCGACGTCAAGGTCGACCCGGACGACAGCAACACCGCCTACATCGACATCGCCTACACCGTGAAGGCCACCAACGATCAGCGAAACCTGGTCTTCCCCTTCTACAGCATCCCCGACGAAGGAACCGACTTCTGATGGCACTGCCCACCCCGAACCTCGATGACCGCCGCTTCCAGGACCTGGTCGACGATGCCAAGCGCATGGTCCAGCGCCGCTGTCCGGAGTGGACGGACCACAACGTCTCGGACCCGGGCGTCACCCTCATCGAGACCTTCGCCTTCATGACCGACCAGCTGCTCTACCGCCTCAACCGCGTCCCCGACCGGCTCTACGTCAAGTTCCTGGAACTGATCGGCATCCGCATGCTGCCGCCGACCGCGGCCGGCGCCCCCGTCACCTTCTGGCTCACCGCCCCGGCCCGCACCACGAACACCGTCCCGCGCGGCACCAAGACCGCCACGGCCCGGGTGGGGAACGAGCCCGGCACCACCTTCGCCACCACAGAAGACCTCGTCCTCGTCCCCAGCTCGCTCAAGTACCTGCGAACCGAGGAGAGCGAGGGCGAGGAACTCCAGGATCCCGCCCCGGAGATCAAGCGGATCAAGCCGTTCCCGGCCTTCTCCGCCGAACCGAAGCCGGGCGACGCACTGCTGATCGGCCTGGAAGAGCCGGTACCCAGGTGCGCGGTCAGGCTCGACCTCGACTGCCAACTGGAAGGCGTCGGCGTCGACCCCACACACCCGCCGCTCGTCTGGGAGGCCTACGACGGCGAAGAGTGGATCGAGTGCGACGTACCCGAAGACCCCACCGGCGGCCTGAACCGCAAGGGAGCCATCGTCCTCCACATACCGGCCGAGCACCGGGCCGCCATCGTCGACGGCCAACGCGGAGGATGGCTACGGGCCCGGGTCACCAAGACCGAAGAGGGCCAGCCCGGCTACAGCGTCCCCCCGGTCATCCACGGGATCAAGACCGCCACCATCGGGGGCACCGCCCGGTCCGTCCACGCGGAGATCATCGACAACGAGGCTCTCGGCACGGCCGAAGGCGTCCCCGGGCAGGCCTTCACCGCCCGCCGCACACCGATCCTCACCGGAGCGGGCGAGTGCATCGTGGAGGTGAGCACGGACGACGGCTGGGAGCGCTGGGACCAGGTACAGACCTTCGCGGACAGCGGCCCCCAGGACAGACACGTCGTCGTCGACGGCTCGATGGGACGGATCGAATTCGGCCCCGCCGTCCGCGAAGCAAACGGGTCGCTGCGCCAGTACGGCGCCGTACCGCCACAGGACGCCGCCGTGCGGCTGCGCCGTTACGCGACAGGTGGAGGACGGAGCGGGAACGTCGCCAGATTTGCCATCCAGACGCTCAAATCCCCCATCCCGTTCGTCACCCGGGTCGAGAACCGCTACCCCGCCCAGGGCGGCGTCGACGGCGAGACGATCGAGGAGGCCAAGGCCCGCGGGCCCCTCGTCCTGCGGGCCCGCAGCCGTGCGGTGACCGCGGAGGACTACGAGGCGATCACCCACGAGGCGGCCCCGGAGGTCGCCCGGGTGCGCTGTCTGACAGCCGGCGAGCACGACGTCGACGCCGGCTCCGTCAAGGTCCTGGTCGTCCCCACCGCGGCGAATGTGGCCGGCCGAATCGAGTTCGAGGACCTCGTCCCCACCACGAACACCCTGAAGCGGATCACCGATCGCCTCAACGACGTCCGGCTCGTGGGCGCCCGCGTCCTGGTCGAGCCGCCGCGCTACCAGGGCGTGACCGTGGTCGCCCGGATCATCGCCCGTCAGTACGCCGACTTCGACCAGATCCGGAAAGAGGCACTCGACGGGCTCTACCAGTTCCTCAATCCCCTCACCGGCGGAAACGACGGCAAGGGCTGGCCGTTCGGACGTGACGTCCAGGTCGGCGAGATCTACTCGGTCCTCCAGCGCGTCAACGGTGTGGACTACGTCGAGGACGCACGGCTCTTCGGGGCGAACCCCGTCACCGGAGACCGCGGCCCGCAGACCAACCG
Source organism: Kitasatospora sp. NPDC048540 (assembly GCF_040651175.1). NCBI lineage: Bacteria > Bacillati > Actinomycetota > Actinomycetes > Kitasatosporales > Streptomycetaceae > Kitasatospora > Kitasatospora sp. NPDC048540. Next base: position 958 of record NZ_JBEZIR010000119.1, on the reverse strand, counting down.
GCTGGTCCTCGATCCGAACAGCCTGGTCTTCTCCTACGACCACCACGTCAAGGTCGAGGAGATGACATGAGAGGCACCACGCCGGGGATCCCCACCCCGTACCCGCTCGGTACCCTGATGCCGGCCGTCTACCAGGAGGACCCGTTCACCATGCGGTGGACCGCGGGCCTGGACGACATCCTCGCGCCGATCATCTCCACGCTCGACTGTCTCGAGGCCTACCTCGACCCCCTGGTGGCCCCGACGGACTTCCTCGAGTGGCTGGCGAGTTGGGTGGGCATCACCCTCGACCCCAAGTGGCCGCTCGACCGGTCGAGACGGGCCGTCACCCAGGCGGTGGAGCTCTACCGGATGCGCGGGACCGTCGCCGGTCTGCGTGCCTACGTCGAGGTCCTGACCGGAGGAGAGGTCGAGGTCGCCGACAACGGCGGCGCAGCCTGGTCCACCACTCCGGGCGCAGATCTTCCGGGCGAGGACACTCCCCGCCTGGCCGTCCGAATACGTGTGGACGATCCCGACAGAGTCTCCACGAGCCTGCTCGACGCATTGGTCACTGCTGCCAAGCCCGCACATGTCATCCACCGACTCGAGGTGACGCGAAGATGATCGCTTGCAAGAAATGTGGATTCCACAACCAGGACGCGGATTCCTTCTGCGGGTCGTGCGGCGGGTTCCTCGAATGGGTGGGGGAGCAGGTCACACCGAAGATCTCCGAGGAGATCGTCCAAGAGGCCGAACAAGCGGCGGAAGCGCCCCGCAAGGGGTTGCTCTCCCGAATGCAGTCCGTCATCTACGCCGACGTCGGTAAGGCGGAGCCCATCGACCGCTCGGGTAGCGGCCCAGGCGGCATGCCGGGGCGCCCCGCCGTCGTCGGCCGGACGGGCGGCGGAGGCATCCCCGGCCCACCACCCGGACGCGGCGGCATCCCAGGGGGCGGAGGCATCCCCGGCCCACCACC
>NZ_JBEZIR010000118.1:0-27846 GCF_040651175.1 Kitasatospora sp. NPDC048540 | reverse complement strand
GGCAGGGGGATGTGGTGGCGGGAGGCGTCCAGGTGTTCCCGGGCGGTGCGCCAGCGGCCCTGGCCCGCGGCGATGATCGCCGCCCACGCCCGCACCACCGAATAGTGAGCATGAAAGCCGCCCAGCTCCGTCTCGGTGACCGCCTGCTCGGCGTGGGCCGCGCCGTGGTCCCAGTCACCGAGCAGGTACTGACAGATCGCCAGATTGAAGCCCGCATGAATCCTCGCGATGAAAGGGGCGCCCTGAGCCCGCCACGGTTTCAGGACCTCGACGAAGTCGGCCTGCGCGGAGCGCAGTTCACCCAGGCCGAGGCGGCAGTAGCCTCGGTTGACCAGCAGGATCGTGTCGGAGACCGGCACACCGGCCGGATTGTCCGGCAACCCGGTGAGCCACGGCTCCTGCAGCGTCGCGTGCGGTCCGTCTGCGAAAAGCATGCCGCAGCCCAGAACCCACTGGATGCCGGCCAGGCCGTTCAGGTTCGCACCCAGTTCCGTGGCTCTGCGGGCGAGCTCGACCCCCCTGCGTCGCTGTCCGGTGTGGAAACACCCGTAGGAGAACCTCATGCAGGCCTGAAGGATCATTGCGCTGCTCTGCTCGGCCTCGGCCTCGGCGAGGCAGAGTTCTCCCAGCCGCAGAGCCTCTTGGAACCTTCCGTCCAGAAAGGCGTAGCCGCTCTGCAGGGCGGTGCGCATGGCGCACGGTTCGCAGGCGTCGACGGCGTGGCGCAGCCGGTGGCCGGCGCGGATGCCGTTGCGATTGAGGGTGTAGGTGGTGTGGGTGGCGGCGGTGAGGAAGCGGCGTTCGCGCAGGCTCCGGTCCTCGGTGAGATCGGAGGACCACTGCAGGAGGGTGGCCGCGCGCGGGAGGTTTCCGGCGGCGGCCTCACGGCCGGCCTCGGCCTCGAGATCGCCGGCCAGCTCGGCGTCCGCGTGATCGGTCGCCGCCACCCGGTGCGCCCACGCCGCCTTCGCGTCCACCACCGGAACGGCGGCCGTGTGCAGTTCACGCCGGCGCTGGGGCCGCATCACCCGGTAGACCGCGTCGCGCTGCAGCCGGTGGGTGATCGCCACCGGGGAGGACGGTTCGGAGGGGGCCCACTCCACCAGTCCCGAGGCCAGCAGCGGACCGAGCGCCAGCGAGGTGTCCGCCACCCCCGCGACCCGGCCCGCCAGCACCAGCGGCACCCGGGCGTCCAGCACCGCCAGCGCCTCCACCAACGCCCGGCCGTCCTGCGGCAGCCCCACCAGAGTGCGCCGGACCGCCTCCGCCAGCGACTCCGGCACCGGCAGTCCCACCTGCGCGTCCGCCAACCCCGCCGACCCCAACGCCGCCACCAGCGACCTCACGTACAACGGATGCCCACCCGTGTGCTCCCACACCCTGCGCACCGCAGCCACACCCGCACTGCTCCCGCCGGCCGCGCCATACGCCCCGGCCAGCAGACGGCCGACATCCGCCTCCCCGAGCCCGCCCAGCCGCACCACCTGGGCGTTCGGCGCTCCCGCCACCAGCCGCTGCCACTCCTGCGCCCGCTCCCCCGCCAACGTCCCCTCATCGACCGGCCCCCTGGTGCGGACCGTCGCCAGCACCAGCACCTGGTCCGCCCACAACCGGCGCATCACGAACCGCAGAACCCGCAACGACTCCTCGTCCATCCACTGCGCGTCGTCGACCACCAGCACCACCGGCCCCGAGTCCTGCACCGCCCCCAGCAGGTCCACCAACTCCGCCCCCACCGCCACCGGCGTCACCGACGGCCCCAGCACCCCACCCAGCACCGCGAACTCCCGCAGCAACACCCGGCCCGCCTGACGGCGCCACTGTTCCACGACCCCGTACGGCCAGTCCTGCTCCGCCGCATCACACGACGCCCACCACACCGACCACCCCTCCAACCCCTCCACCACCCGCCGCACCAACGACGTCTTCCCGATCCCCGCCTCCCCCTCCACCTCCACCAACCACGGCACACCCGCCGCAGCCCCCACCACACACGACCCCAGCACACCCAGCTCGACCTCACGCCCCACGAAGCCGGAAGACGTGCCCACGGACGACCCTGTCTCCATGCCCAGCCACCTACGCTCCAGCCACCAAAAGATGAAATAAACGCCCAGAATGTTAATTATCGAACCGTATGTTCGAAATTGCTGTTCGAGTGGCACCCGGGCGGATCCACACCAGCGACGCCGTGCGGCCCCGCGCGCCGTGCGCGCCGCGTACGGACGCCCCGCAGGTGGAGCGCCTCCGTGTGGATGACGGGTGCTCAGGGCCGGATACGGGCCGCGGCGATGGGACGCTCGGCCGCGGTGAACGCCCCGGGAGCGTCCGGGCTGCGCCGGTACCCGGCGATGCGACCGGTGCTGCGGTCCTCGTACAGGACCATGTGGCCGTAGCCGACGCCGTCGCCGGTCCCGGCGCCCCCGAGTGCCCGGGTGTCCGGATAGGCGTCGAACAGGTCCGGGAAGCCGGCCCGGGTTCCGTGCGGGCGGCTGCTGCAGTCGACCACCTCGAAGACGTGCGGCAGGACGGGCAGCGGGAAGCGACGGTCCGCCGGGTGCGGGAGGAGCCCCCGGTGGCGGCGGACTATCACGATGTGCCCGGAGTAGACCGCCTCCTTCGGTCGGTTGTAGTCGACCGACAGGAGATCACCGGGCAGGAGATCACGCACGGTGGTGACCGGACGGAAGTGCGGGATGCCCCGGGCGAAGGCGGCCCGATAGGCTCTGGCATTCGGCGAGTGGCAATGCGGCCCCCAGTCGGCGACATGGTCACGCAAGAAGCGCTCGGTGGCCCAGCCGGACGAGGTACCGGGTCCGTAGGCGCGCTCGACGACACGGGTGAGGAAGCTCGCGCAGCGCGACAGCACGTAGAAGTCCTCTGCCGCACCGGGCGATCCCCAGCGGACCTGGTCGGGAAGGCCGTCGAAGCGGCCGGCGTGCCGGTACCGGTTGCGGCCGAGCTCCCACGGCAGCGCTGCCAGGTGGTCCACGAGCGTCTCGGCCTCCGCCAGATGCGGGGGCCGCGCCGTGCGGGCGGAAGACCGGTCCGCCGGTGCCGCCGTCATCGCGCTGCCGCCCCTGCGAGCGGGAAGATTCCGTTCCGCACCGGCATCGACCTCCTGCGATCCTCGCCCGCCCCCACCCTCCCGCAGAGCGACCGGGAACTCCTGCACCTCCGGGTGTCGGTTCAGGCAGAGGTCAGGTCGTGGCTCCGGCCGGCCGGTCACCCTGGTGCGGGCCGTGCAGCTCCTGCTGCCGCAGGGCCTCGCAGAGCAGATCGAGGCCCTGCGGAGGTGCCGCCGATGGGTGCCGTACGGCAGGCCGAGCCGCCGGGCGGACCCGCATCAGGACGCAGACGGCGAAGGCTGGATTCCATGAACGGCAGGTCACCCAGCCAGCCGAACAGCAGATGGGCGTCCACCGGCTCGTCGGAGAACGGGCCCAGCTCCGCGACGTGCCACTTGACCGCCTGGTCAAGGCAGGGGGAGCGCCGATGAGACCTGACGGAAAACCACATACGCGAGGAGGCAACGGCGTAGAGGTGTCACCGCTCGGCCCTCTTCCGGTGTGGACTCGGGGCAACAGTGCGGGCAGGTCGTGGTGGCCGGTGGACGGTCCTGGAAAGCAGCCGTTCACGGCGTCGGGCGTGGGACGGTCGGGGGTCCCTCTGAAGGCCGGGCGTCGCGTACGACCCCCCGCGGCTTCCCGCGCCACCGTGTGCGGCGCGGGCGTCGCATGTTGAAGGACACGACCGACATTGCCACGTCAGCTTCGTCATCTCTCCGCCGCCGGCCTGCCTGCAGACCCCCGGACGGCACTGTACGTGCTGTGCGTCAGCTTCTTCATGATCTGTCTGGATGCCACGGTCGTGAACGTGGCCGTTCCCGACATCCGGGCATCCCTCGGGGCCTCGCTCAACGATGCCGTGTGGGTCAACAGCGCCTACGCCCTCTGCTACGCCGTCCCCCTCATCCTCGCGGGCCGACTCGGCGACCGCTACGGCCCCAAGCGGATCTTCCTCATCGGCCTGGCCGGTTTCACCGCGGCGTCGCTGGCATGCGCCCTGGCCCCGACGCCCCGGCGCTGATCACGGCCCGCGCTGCCCAGGGGGCCTCCGCCGCGCTGACCGCGCCCCAGACCATGTCGCTGATCGTCCACCTCTTTCCCGCCGAGCGCCGCGGCAGGGCTCTGGGTGTGTGGGGCGCGGTCGGCGGCGTCTGAACGTGCTGGTGCGGCCGGGCCGTCGGTGGCCCGGACGGAGCCCGGGCCACCATCCCCCGCTGAGCGGCTACTCGGCGCCGCTGACCCCGGGCGCGACGAACCGCCGGTGGAGCGGCGCGAACGAGGTCTCGGGGGCACCGGTGATCCCCGCCTTCTCGACCGCCGGCGACAGCCGCTCGGCGAGGAAGGCCTCGAATGCCTGCTGGGACTCCCATACGTCCGTCACATGCAGGCCCTGCGCGTCGAACCAGGCCACATGGACCTGCCCGCCGGCCGCCGGGACCTGCTCCCAGTCCACCGCGTCCCGCACCACGTCGTACTGCTCCGGCGTGACCCCGGACCAGCGCATCGACATCACCACAGCCATACTCGTTCCCTTCGCTCAGCAGCGGCGTACCTGTCCGCACCAGCCAACAACCCCCGGTGCCGCGCCACATCTCCACGGCAGCCGACGGCGTCCCCGGGCGGAACGGGCCCGTTTATCGTCGCGCCCCGCGCATTCGGCCGACAGAGCGCGCGGAGGCCCGCAGCCACCACCCGGAAGCCACCAACGCCCGGTACACGGTGCACCCTGAGAACATTCCGGGAGCAGGGGGACCGTCGGCAGGCGTCTCACGGGGCTTTGGGCCTAGCTTGGCTGTGTGTCGCCGGAAGCCCCGGCCGGAAGGCCCCCGCCGGACCGCCCTCCTCGCAGCCAGGAGAACCTGATGAAGGAAGCACGTGTCTTTCCGGAGACCCCCGCGCTCGAGCAGGCCATGGCGGAGGCGCTCGCGACGGTGGAGACGGACGGCGCGACACCCTTCGGCGCCGTGCTGCTCGACGTCGCCGGGAACATCGTGGCCTTCTCGGCGGCCAACACCTGCGCCGAGGACGGACCCTTGGCGCACGCCGAGATGAACGTCATGTGGCTGGCCCTGCGCGAGCGGTCCGACCTGCGCGGTCTGGTGCTGGTGAGCACCGTGGAGCCCTGCCCGATGTGCTCGTGCGCCGCCGTCATGAGCGCAGTGGACGGTATCGCCTTCGGCACCTCCATCGCGACGATCGCGGGACTCGGCTGGCCGCAGGTCATGATCTCCAGTGACCACATCGCCGACGCCCACACGCTGCGCCGGATCCCGGTCGTCGGCGGAGTGCTCGGCGACCGGACGGACGCCCTGGCCCGGCGGACGGGCGTGCCGTCGCGGTAGCGCGGTCAGGCCCCACGCTCCGGGGCGTGGGGCTGTGCGCATCGCCGCTGCCGGCTACTTGTGCAGTCGGAAGGTTTCGACCTTGACGTTGTCGATGAGCGGGCCACTGGGCGACGGGTTGGAAGGGTCTCCCGTGGTGCTGGCGAAAGTCAACGTCGTGGACTTGTCCGCAGCGATGAAGGTGACCTGCTGTTGCTTCCAGCCGAGATCGTTCACGGTCTTCCCGGTCACATCGACGGAGAAGTCCTGGACCTTCTGCCCGTTGATTTTCACTTCGCCGGTCTTCACGGCAGGGCCTCGCTGAGGATTGCCGGCCAGGGAGAAGGTCAACTTGTACATCTCCCCCTTCTTCGTGGCGAATGTCTGCTCCACGGCGCCGGGCTGGGTGATGTTGAGATCGGTCGCATTGGTGCCGTTGAGATCGAGGATCTGGCTGCCGTCTGCCGTCTGCCAGCCGCGAACCAGGTCGACCGTCTTCACGGTGACCTTCCACGGCCCGATGGTATTGTTATCGGATTCCGTGCTGCGAAAGGTTTTGATCTGCTGGGATATCTGGGGGGTCTCGAAACTTCCGTCGCTGAATGCCGGCGACTTCCGGTCGTTTGCGTAGCTGCTCTGAGTCGCGACCGTCATGGATCCGGCGGCGCCTGCGAGGCTGATCGCGGCGGTGGTGATGACGAAGAATCTGGACGGCATTGTTCAAGCCTCTCGAATGCTGATCCCGGAGAATCTCGTGACGGTGGTCCCCCTGGCGGACGGCCCGGCGCCGGCCGGATGGGGCTGTCAAGTCTCGACTCCGGCTCAGCCTCCGGGAATGGTCTTCTAGGCCGACCTCGGGGCGGACGGATGTTCACCATGGGGTGGGCGGCAAGGAAGGCCGGGTGGCTTCCGCTGCCGCTGCTGCCGCGGTTTCGGAGCCGGGCCGGCGGCGGCGCGCCGCGCGGTCGTCCCAGCCGGCGGGCGGTGTTGCCGGGGCAAGCACGGGGGTCGGAGGGGTTGCAGTATGGGAGTGGGCGGGGTGGCTGCGACGGTCGGCGCCCGGGCGGCCCGGCGGACGGCGCGAGGGAGACGAGATGGAGTCGAACGAGCCTTCGATCATTTCGGCGGAGGCCGAAGCACGCACCGAGTTGCTGAAGGCGATCAGCGCGGAGATCCGTGCGCTGGGCCGGTACGGCGGACAGAATCACCGCGCCCTGCTGGAGTTGGCCCACGCGTATGCGCTGGTGACCGGGAGCATCGGAGCGGCGACGGCCGTCCCCGCTCCGGAGCAGCGGTTGTAGCCGCAAGCTCCGGTGCGAGGCCCTTCGGGCAGACCGTGCGGCACCGGCGGTTGACCTGACGGTCCGAGGCGGCTGCTCGACGGCGTGCTCTCCTTGAGGCCGGGCTTCGTCGCACTGGGAAGCGGGGCGAAGCGGGTGGCAATCGGCCACCGCCTGGTGGCCGGCCCGCGGTGACTCCCCATCGGAGCGGGCCGGCCGCCCGGTCCACGCGCCCGGCACCGGGCAGCGGGACGCGGGCGGGGGACGGACCGGGCCGAGGCCCTGCTACCGGGGCAGACGAAAGCCGTTGAAGAGATCGTCCATACCGCGCAGGGCCAGCCGGGCAGGGGTGGCACGGACGGCGAGGTCGCGGGCCGCCGCCGCGAGCGGGTTGCGGATGGCTCCCAGGCGGCCGACCCGGCGGCCACGGACACGCACCGCGTCGGTCCGGTTGCGGCGGGCGGCGCTGTACGCGGCCAGAGCGGCCGGGACGGCGTCCGAGCCGCCGCCACCGTCTCCGGCGGGCAGCAGGTGGGCGAGGACCACCGCGTCCTCGATGGCCTGGCAGCCGCCCTGGCCGAGGTTGGGCGCCATGGCGTGGGCGGCGTCGCCGAGCCAGGCGATCCGGCCGTGGTGCAGGCGCGGGAGCGGGGCGGCCAGGTCGTGGAGGTCGTTCTGGAGGACGTCCGTGGGGGAGAGTCGGTCGATGTGATCCAGCAGGGCCGGGATCGGGTCGTGCCAGGAACCGAAGCGACGGCGGAGTTCGGCACGCGGGTCGGCCGACCGGGTGCCGGCCGGGACGACCGCGGTGGCGTAGAGGTACAGCCGGCCGTCGGAGAGCGGCGTCACACCGAATCGTTGGCCCCGCCCCCAGGTCTCGCTCATGGCCGCGATCCGCAGGTGCGGGGTGTCGACGACGGCCCGCCAGGCGGTCTCGCCGATGTAGTGCAGACCCGGGTGGGCGGGGAAGTGCGCGCGGCGCAGCGGGCTGTGGATGCCGTCGGCGGCGACGACGAGGTCCGCCGGAAGGTCCCGGCCGACGGCCGTCCGGACGATCGGGTTGCCTGAGGAGCCGTCAACGGCCGTCACGGCGGTGCCGTAGCGAAGGGCTTCCGGCGGCAGTGCGGAGGCGAGGGCGCCGGTGAGGGCCGGGCGCGGGACGGCGATCGGGGGCACGCCGTAGCGGGCCGTCAGGTCGGCGGTGTCGGCCCGGGTGAGCCACCTGCCGTCGGCGCGGCGTAGACCCATGGTGGCGGGTACGGCACGGCCCGCGGCGTGGGCGGCGTCGACGCCGATGGTGTCGAGCGCGCGCAGGGCGTTGGGGGCGAGCCCGATGCCGGCGCCGGTGGCGGGGGGTTCGGGGGCGCGTTCGCAGACGGTGACGTGCCAGTCGCGGCGGTGCAGTGCGACGGCGGCGGTGAGGCCGCCTATTCCGGCACCGACCACCACCGCGTGACGTTTCGTCATGGCACACATCTCCGCTCGGTCCGGTACCTGTTACCGTCCGGGATTCTCGCATCGGCCATCGGCCATCGGCCATCGGCCACGAGGCGGGTGCCGTGCCGCGCCGCCCGTACTGCGGGCCGCAGCCGTCCAGCACTCTCACAGGGCGGTGAGCAGCGCGTGGCCGGCGGCTGCGGCGGCCAGGCCCGATGCCAGGCTGCCGAGGGCGTTGAGTCCGGCTTCGGTGAGGGAGCCACCCTCGAGGAGCCGGACGGTTTCGAAGGTGACGGTGCTGAAGGTGGTGAGGGCGCCGCAGACGCCGGTGCCGAGCAGCAGCATGGCGTTGTGGGGCAGGCCGTGGGCATGGGCGGCACCGGTGAGGGCACCGAGGACGAACGCGCCGCAGACGTTGACGGTGAGGGTGCCCCAGGGGAAGACGCTGTCGTGGCGGGCCTGGACGGCCTTGTCGGTGAGGTAGCGCAGCGGCGCGCCGACCATGCCGCCGAGGAAGACGATGAGCAAGGCCATCAGGTGTTCCCCCGGGGACCGGTGGACACGGGGTGGTGGAGCAGTGGGCCCATCACCGGTTTCCTTCCGAGGGGGGACGGGTGGTGGCCGTACGGTCGGCTTCGGCCCGCCGCTGTGGGCCACCGGACACGGGTGGGCGGGCGAGGCGGCGGGTGGCGGCGATGCCGGTCCACGCGGCGGCGAGACCGACGACGAGGCTGGTGAGCGCGTAGGCGTCGGCGACGGCGAGGTGCCCGCGGGCGAGCAGGTCGCGCAGCTCGACGGCGTACGTGGAGAAGGTGGTGAACCCGCCGAGGAGGCCGACGCCGAGGAACGGCCGGGCGTAGCGGTTCGGCGGCCGGACCTCCAGCACGTGGACCATCAGGACGCCGAGCAGCAGGCTGCCGGTGATGTTGGTGGTGAAGGTCGCCCACGGAAAGCCACCGACAGGGGTGGGCCAGGCCCGGGCGAGGGTGTAACGGGCGATGCTGCCCACTCCGCCGCCCACGGCGACGACCGCGACGACGTCCCACTGGCGCGGCCGGGCGGGGCGCTGCACTCCGGCTGGTTCTGCGGGCAGCGGGACGGCCGTGTCGGGATCGATCGGCAGGACATCGGCACCGTCGGCAGGGGGACGGCCGTGAGTACCGGACGGGGCGTTCAGACGGCGGTGCATTGTGTCTCCCACCTGGCGACCGTGGTGTGGAAGCCCAGACGGCTCGGTGCCCGGGCCGTTGGCCGGGCGGAACGGACGAGGGATGACGGACACGCCCTCCCGTCGGCGGCTCAGGATGTCCGGCGACCCGGTACGACCGGGTTCCCGGTGGTGTCGGTGGTGGTGCTGTCGTCGGTCGGGGTGTCGCTCGAACGGGGAGTCGTGGCGCCGCGGCCCGTGGTGGAACCGCGGGTGGGGGATTGTTCGGCCGGGTCGGACGGCGGGTCGAAGGCCGTGCTCGGAGAGGGGACGGCGGTGGGCGCGGCCGGAGTGGCGGGTGTGGGGGACGGGGTCGGCTTGCGGGTTGGGCTCGGCCGAGGAGTGGACGGTGTGGTGGCGGGGGCCTTCGGCGCGGGACGGTCGGCCGGTTGCGCGAAGTCGGTGACCGGCGTGCCGGCCAGCGCGGCCTTGGCGTAGGCGGCCCAGATCTGGGCCGGGAAGCGGCCGCCCGCGGCCTGGCCGGTGCCGCCGACGCCGTCGAGGGCGACCTGCTTGCCGGTTGCCGGGTCCTGGCCGAACAGGGCCACCGCGGTCACCAGTTCGGGGGTGTAGCCGACGAACCAGACCGAGCGGGAATTGTCGGTGGTGCCGGTCTTGCCGGCGGCCGGGCGGTCGATCTGGGCCCGGTTGCCGGTTCCGCCGGGGTCGGCGATCACTCCGCGCAGCATGTCTGTGGTGGCGCGGGCGGTCTCCGTGGTGACGGCCTGCGCCTGGTGGTGTTCGGGCAGGGCGACCGGTTCGCCCTCGTGCTGCAGCGCCTGCACGATCCAGGGATCGGTCTGCAGACCGTCGTTGTCCAGGGTCGCGTAGACGCCCGCCATGTCCAGGGCGGAGGGGGTGGCGACGCCGAGCGTGATCGCGGGGTTCGCCGCCAGTCCGGGGGTGCCGGAGGGCAGACCGAGCGCGACGGCGGTGTCCCGGACCCGGGCCAGACCGGTGTCCTGGGCGACCTGGGCGAACACGGAGTTGACCGACCAGTCGGTCGCCTGCTGCAGGGTGATCCGGCCCCAGTTGCGATCGCCCTCATTGGGCGGGGCGTACGGGACGCCCTTTCCGCCCTGAACCGGGCGCCGACTGGTGCCGTCGTACACGGTGTCGGGGGTGATCGGGGTGCCGCCCTGGGTCTTTGCCCCGCTGTTCAGGGCCGCGGCCAGCGTTATCGCCTTGAAGGTGGATCCGGCCTGGTAGTCCCGGCGGGTGGCGTTGTCCACCCAGTGCTCGGTCGCGTCCTGCCCCCCGTACAGGGCGAGGACGGCACCGGTGCCCGGGTCCACCGATGCGGCGCCCGCCTGGACGGCGGCGTCCGCGGGCCGGGTGGACGGCGTGAGCTGGTCGGTGAGCTGGGTGCGGACGGCGTCCTGGAGCTGCTGCTGGCGGACGGGATCCACGGACAGGGTGATGGTGTAGCCGCCGTGGGCGAGTTGGGCGTCGGTGAGGATCTCGTGCGAGGTGAGGTACTCGGTGGCCTCGCCGACCAGGTAACCCGTCTGACCCGAGAGACCGGAGGGTTTCCTGGGCTCCAGGACCGTCGGAAAGCCGAGCCCGGCCCGTTGGTCGGCGGCCAGCCAGCCCTCTTTGACCATGCCGTCCAGCACGTAGTTCCAGCGGGCGACGGCGTTGCGGTGCCCCTGCGGAGTGGCGGTGGACACGTCGAAGGTGGCGGGGGCGTTCAGGAGCGTGGCCAGGTAGGCGCCCTGGGCGGCGTCGAGCCGGCCGGGGTCCACGCCGAAGTACGCCTGGGCGGCGGCCTTGATGCCGTACGCCCCGCGGCCGTAGTAGCAGGTGTTGAGATAGCCGGCCAGCACCTCGTCCTTGGTCTCGACGGCGTCGACCCGGATCGCGATGAACATCTCCTTCACCTTGCGGCTGATGCTCTGGTCCTGGGTGAGATAGGTGTTCTTGACGTACTGCTGGGTGATCGTCGAACCACCCTGCGCCCCCTTGCCCCTGGCCGCGTTCACGACGGACCTCAGGATGCCCTTGGTATTGAGCGCGCCCTCCTCGTAGAAACTCCGGTCCTCGGCCGCGAGGGTCGCGTGCCGGGCGGGGACGGAGATCTCGTCCAGCGGGACGTTCTGCCGGTTGGTGTCACCGGTGCGGGCGAGCAGCGTGCCGTCGCGGTACAGCCAGGTGTTGCTCTGGGCGGTGGCGGCCGCGTGGGCGTCGGGAATGCGCACCACGGAGATGCCGACGGCGACCGCGCACCCGGGCACCAAGGCGGCGAGCGCCACGATCAGCAGGATCATCCGCCAGGTCGGTATGAGCCGGCGCAGCCCCGTACGAGGCCGGCGTCGCAGACGGCGGAGCCGGAGTCCGCGCCGGACGGCCTTGATCCACGTGCGGGGAGACATCTGCAACGGGCCCTTTCTGTACGCCCTGCGAGGCCGCTCGCCTGGATGCGCCCGGCCCGCTCGATCCCCGAACCGGGCTCAGGAACGACCCGGTACCAGGAATGATGTCGGGCGCCGCGCGCCACGCCCTGCCCCAGGGCGTGGCGCGTAGGGACGCCGGACCGGAGGATCGGGGCAGACATCGGTGCCCCGGCCGCCGTCCGCTTCGGCTGCCGCGGTCTCGGTCTCGGTCGCAAGGTAACCGACCGGTAACTTTTGTGTCGTCAGACGTCACCCCGACAGTCCGTACGGCAAGGTCGCGGCCCGGTGCCACCGCACCATGAAGGAGGTCCGTCCGCATGTACGAGGGGGAGGCCGCCGACCGTCCCGAACCGGGTCTCGCCCGATCGGCGCAGGTGCCGCCCACGGCCACCAGCGTGGCGTGGAGTGAGGTGTGGGATCCCACCGGCATCGCCCACCGGTACGGTGTCGTCGGCGCCTTGCTGGGGGCGGGTATCGACGCGGCCCGGATACAGGTGTTCCACGATCCGGAGAGCGGTGGAGCTTACTGGGTCGTCGCCCTCGGGGGCGGACGTCTGGCCGTACTGACCGACGACACCGAGGAGCACGCGGGTCATCTGGAGGGACCGTGGCCGTTCAAGGCGGTGTTCCTCAGCCCGGACCGAGTCCGAACGGAGATCGCCCACTCGATCAACGATCTCACCGCTCAGACCGTCACGTGGTGCACCGAGGCCCTGGCGCCCCGGGCGGCTCCTGCCGAGGGTGAGGGGCCCGACGTTCGTCGCCGCCTCCTACGACTCCATCGGGGGCGATGCCGGCTGGAATGCCATGCTGCGGGAACGCGCGGTGTGCGACGGCTGTGGGGACCGGTACCGGCTGGAGAACATCGGACTGTGCACCGGATGCATGAGGTACACCTGCTACGCCTGCGGCGCCCACGGGTCCTGCGCCGGCGAGACTCTCTGACCTGCGCCGTCGGCGGTCCCGGAGTCGCCCGAGGAATGCTTTATTAAGAATCTCTAGGTTCCTAGATCGATGTCGCTATGCTTCTCTTGTGACTTCTTACGGCGATGATCTCGGGCGGGTGGAGAGGGAGCTCCACGAGGCGGAGCGGGAGCGGGACCTGCTGGGCGTGCGCATCGAGGGGCTGAGGGCCCAGCGCGACGCACTCAGGCGGCTCGTCGAGGCACCGGTCATGCAGCAGCGGGAGATCAAGGACCTGACGAAGGCCGAGGCGATCGTCAAGGTCCTGCAGTCGTCCGAACGGCCGATGGGCCTGGGCGAGATCGCGCAGGCGCTGACCGCGGCGGGCAGGAGGACGAACAGCAACGGTGCCTCCGTCTACCTCGACGGCCTGCTCAAGGCCGGCCGCGTCGTACGGGTCCGGCGCGGCCAGTACCGGGCGGCCTGAGAACACCGTCGAGCGAGCGAGGGAAGACGAGCATGACCGCAACGACGCCCGGCCTCCCGGATCCGGTGGACCCGGTGGACGCGCTGCTGAACGCCGGACCGCGCCGCGCCGCGCCGCTGCCCGAGCCTGCCGAGCGGGTGTGGTTGAGGACCGCGTACGGCCTCACGAAGGCCGAGACCGCCAAGGCCCTCGCCGTGTCGGCCGGCACGTTCGCCGCCTGGGAGTCCGGGCAGCGCGACCCGCAGGGCGAGGGCCGCGCCGCCTACGCGAAACTGCTCGAAGGCATCGCCGACCGGCTCGCCCGGGCGGCCGGGAGCACGCCGCAGCCGGTGGCGCCGCAGGCACCCACCACCGGTCCCGACCGGCAGCCCGAACCCGCCGACGCGTCACACCCGGTGGCACTCGACCACAGCAGCAGCGGCGCGCCGGTGATGGCGGAACCGGCACCCTGCGTGCGCTGCGGGCAACCGTCGGTCTACCGCGCCGGCGGCCGACCGATGCACCTCGGGGGCTTCTGCCGCCCCGCCGCCGCACCGGCCGTACCTGCCCCTGGCCCCGCCGCCCCCGGCCCCGGCCCCGCCCCGGCCGCCGGGACGGCGGTCCGCAGGCCGCCCGTCCGTCGGACCCCGCCGCCGCGGGCACGCAAGGCCCCGTCGAAGCAACCGGCCGCGCAAGCCCCCGCGGCGGACTGGGAGCAGGCAGCCGCAGCCCGGTTCCCGGCCGGCCCGCTCGCGGTACTCGACATCGCCGTCGACGGCCGCACCCTGGCGGCACACCTGCCCGACGGCACCCCTGCCGCGCAGGAACCGACCGGCCGCACCCTCACCGACGTCCTCGAGTGGGCGCTCACCGCCGGGCTCGGCTCCCCGCGGCTGCACCGGCACGGCAAGGACGGCGACCCGCTCCTCGTCCTCACCGACGCCGCCGCCACCGAGCTCGGCCTGCCCCCCGCCGGACGCGAGAGGAACGACTTCGACCAGCGGGCCAACCGCCTCCCCGACAACCACCGCGTCGTCAAGGCACTCGCCAAGGCGGGCTGGCTCCTCACCCAGCGCGGCCTCGGCCCGTGGGCACGCGTCTACCGCACCCCCGAGGGCGGACGACGCGAATGCGTCCAACTGTGCGTACCGATGTGGGGAGCCCTCGCCTCGGGCGGCTGGCAGATCCCCGACGGCCTCGACGCGTCCGGCCTCGCCCGCCTCCTCGGCGGCTACGCCGAGCGCGTCCTCACCCCCCGCGGCTCCACCGCCGTCTGCGGACTCGAACTCATGACCGCACTGCGCCCGCCGACCAGGGCGGTGCGCACCGATTCCGGCTGGACCTCCGGCACGGTCGAGGGATCGCTGCACACCGCCGTCGACGCGGCGCCGCCCGAGGTGCCGGACGAGCACCCCCTCGCCGAGGGACGCGCGGCGGGCGACGTGCTGGACGAGGAGGCCTGGGACTGGTTCCGCGCCCCCGACGAGGTCGGCGACGCGGAACGCGCCCTGCCCTACGCGGTCGGAGTGGACGTCAACACCGCGTTCCTCGCGGCCGCCGGCCGCCTGTCCGTGGGCCTGTCCGAACCGGTCCACGAACTCCACCCGGCCTTCGAGCGGAAACTGCCCGGCTCCTGGCTGGTCGACCTCTCCGGGATCGAACTCGACCCCCGGCTGCCGAACCCCTTCACCCCGACCGGCGAGCGCCCGGCCGGACCCGCCTGGTACGCCACACCCACCGTTGCGTACGCGGTCGAACTCGGAGCCGCGGTCAGGCCGCTGGAGGCCTGGCTGCGCCACGAGGCGGGCCCCTACCTCGACCCGTGGCACAAGCGCCTGCGCGAGGCCTACGTCACCACCATGGCCGGCCTCGGCGTCCCGCTGACCCTGGCGGACGAGGACCCGCAGGCCTTCCTGGACGCCATGGCCGCCCTCAAAACCCAGGGCGACCCGGTCGAACTCGCCGTCCTCACCGCGGTCAAACAGACCGCGAAGGGGGGCATCGGCAAGCTCCGCGAACGCCCCCGCGGCCACGGCTACCGGCCCGGCCAGCGCTGGGCCGCCCTGGAACGCCCCACCTGGCGCCCCGACATCCGCGCCGCCGTCATCGCCACGGCCCGCGTCAACTTCCACCGCAAACTCGCCAGGACCGCCGCCGCCACCGGCCGCTACCCGCTCGGCGTCCTCTCGGACTGCGCCGTCTACGCGGCCCCCGGCCCCTCCGCGCTGGACATCCTGCCCATCACCCCGGACGGCAGACCGGTCGCCGGGGCGCTGCGCCTGGGCGCCAGCCCCGGGCACGTGAAGTCCGAGGGCACCCGCCCGATGCCCGACGTGCTGGAGATGCTCGCCGAAGGCGTCAACCCGGCCCGCCACATCAAGACCGGCGGTGCGGCCTCCGCCGACGAGTAGCCTCCGACCGTCAGCCGGGGCCGGTCCACGGCCCCTGCAGGCCCCCGCCCGGGCCACCGACCGCACGACCACCGGCCGCCGCACGGCCGTCAGAGAGGAGCCCCGTCGTGGGGGAGATCGACGAAGGCCTGGAGCGGGTCGAGCGCACCAGGCCCATCCCGCAGTCGCTCGGAGCCCGGATGCGATTTCTGCTCAAGGGCGTCAGAGGCTCCACCAGAGCCCTCGCCACCGAACTCGGCGTCTCCCAGCGCACCGTCCAGCGCTGGATCAAAGGCACCTCCACCCCCAAGCCGCAGGCCGCAGCCAAGATCGAGCAGCAGGTCCGCTCGAAGTGGCAGCCCCGCGTCAAGAACCGCGTCCGCAGGAACGCCGAGCGCAACGGGTTCGTCCTGCACGTCCAGGCCCAGTTCGGCTACGCCTCCGCCGCCGGTTCCACGGACGACCCCCGCCTGCGGACCATCACCCAGAAACTGCCCGGCGACGTGGCCCGCCGCCTCTACGCCGCCCGCGACGCCGGAGCCACCCACACCCAGCAGGAGCAGCTGCTCGCCCAGGCCCTGCAGGAGCACTACTTCAAGGACGGCGGACGCCGGGCCTCCGGCCTGACCGCCGAGATCAACGGTATGAACTGGGCCGACTTCGAGATCGACGGATGACCCCCGGCCGGGGGCTCCGGCGGACCGCGTCGGCCGGGCGGCCGGCACGAACGCTCCGGCGTCCGCGTAAACGTGAGACAACCCACAGTGACTGAATTGTCATGCGCATGGCATGCTCGGTGCCAATCAACCGGCTCTGATTCAAAGGAGAACAGTGCCATGATTTCCCGCATCGCAGGTCTGATGGTGACGGCGGCCGGGGTCCTCGCCCTCACAGCGGCCCCATCCAGCGCCACGGCCCCGGTGGAGCCGTCCTGTTCCACCCTCGCCAACATCCCGTGCGCCTGGCACCAGCTGACCGACAACGGGATCGTCGGCTCGGCCCAGATCAGCGCCGCCGACAGCCAGCTGACCACCCTCAGGGTCGAGGTGAAGACCCAGCAGGCCTGGGGCAGCCCCTGGGTGACGGTCGCCTCGGCGACCCTCACCCGGAACGGCTCGGTCCAACTGAGCACCCCCGCCGTCACCACCAGACTCCGATCCCTGGTCTGCGCCACCGGCGGCCCGGCCGAACAGCCCGAACTCCAGACCACCTCCTGCACCAGCCCGCACTGACCGCCGGCCGCACACCCGCAGCCCGCCCCGCCCTGACACGGGCCCGTCGGCCGGACCGCCCGGCAGCCCGTGCCCGCCGGTCCCCGACCGGCCGGGGATGACGGACACGTCCAGCGCAGACAGCGGCCCGACCCCTGGAGAGCACCACCAAAACCAGCGGGTCGGGCCTCTGTGCCTGCCCATCTGTGCCCGTCCAGAGGCGGATCACCGCCGAAGAGGACAATGGGTCACAGGCAGGACGGCTGCGTTTCGTGGCCGCGGCTCGAGAGGTCCTGCCCGTGGAGGGATGAAACGGTGGAGTCGGGTGGCGGGGAGTGGCAGCAGGCTTTCGCAGGGCGGGCGGATGAACTGCGCGTGCTGGCCCACTGCCGTGCCACGGCCGCGGCGGCCGAGCCGTGGGTGGTGGTCGTCGAGGGACCCGCGGGCATCGGGAAGACGGCCCTGGTACGGCAGGCACTGGGAACGGGGGCGGACGGCCTGCAGGTCTGCTGGGCATCCTGTGACCGGGGCGAACGGGACTTCGGGTACGGAGTCGTGGGACAACTGCTGCGACACCTGCCCCGCGAGACGCCAGGACTGCCGGAACTCGTGCGGGGCCTGGCCGGGGCGGGTTCACCGCTCGCGGTGGGCCACGACCTGTTGGAGGTGGTGACGGCAGCCGCCGAGACGGCACCGGTGGCACTGGTGGTGGACGACGTGCCGCTCGCCGACGACCAGTCGCTGGACGCGTTGGCCTTCGTGGGCCGCCAGCTGTTGGCGGAGCGGGTCCTGATGGTGCTCACGGCCCGCATGCCCTACAGCGGCTCCGAGGTGTCCGGCACGGACGAAGCGGAGGAGTGGTCCCGGACGTGGCGGGGCACCGAACGGGTGCGCCGGCTACGGCTGGGCGGGCTGGACCTCAAGGAGGTCGGTGACCTGGTGCGATCCGCAGGCGGCCCGGCACTGAGCCGCGCCGAGCTGAGCAGGCTGTGGGAGCAGACCGGCGGACACCCCCTCTACACCCAGACGCTGATGAGACAGGTCGGTGCCCGGGACCTGACCGACACCGCCCGGTCACTGCCCGTCCCGGCCTCGCTGGAGGCCTCGATCCGCCAGGTCCTGGCGGAACTGCCCGGTCCTGCCCGAGACCTGGTGTGGGCGCTGGCCGTTCTGGACACCAAGACGCCGCCCGCCCTCGCCTACCGGCTCGCCGACGTGGACCCGGCCGCCGCACTCGGCCCCGCACTCGCCTCGGGCCTGATCAGCCGCGAACCACATGACCCCGAGGCCCGCATGGGCATCCACCACCAGCTGCAACGGGAAGTGATATACCGGGCACTGTCACCCACCAACCGCCGCGACCTCCACCGCCGGGCGGCCGATCTGGTCGGCGGCGATGCCGCCTGGGCCCACCGGGTCGCCGCAGCAGGTCCCGATGCCGCCCTCGCCGACCAGCTCGCCGCCGAGGCCGACCGCCATGCCACCGCGGGCCGACCTGCCCGTGCCGCGACCCTCCGACTCTGGGCGGCCGACCTGTCCCCCACCCGCGAGCAGCGCGAGCAGCACCTGCTCACGGCCGCCACACTCCTCGTGGTCCACGAACGACACGGACGGTTCAGGACACTGCACGGCGCACTCGAAGCGTGCAGCCCCACACCCCGCCGCGACGCACTCCTGGGCTTCCTCGCCGGACTGCGCGGCGACACCGCCACCGGCGTGAAACTCCTCGCCCGGGCCGCAGCCGGCACCGACACCGAAACCGGCATGCTCGCCGCCAGCTGGCTCGCCGCCGTCCACATCCTGCGCGGCGACGGACCTCAAGCCCTTGCCGCACTGCGTCCGGTCATCGACCGCCTTCCGCCCGGCCACACCGGCATGGCACTCGGCATGCAGTCCTTCGCCGCCCTCTTCACCGACGGACCCGCCGCAGGGCTCACCGTCCTGAGCAACGCCGGCCTCCCCGACGACGCCGCGCGCGTGCCTCACCACGACAGCTTCCTCCTGATGTTCCGCGGCACCCTGAGCGTGCAGGCCGGCCTGCTCAGATCCAGCGCCGCAGACCTGACGGCGCTGATCTCCCGCCAGGAAACCCACCCCCAGCTGTCGCTCTCACCCACCGAACGCTACGCGCTCGGCTTCGCCCACTACCTGGACGGCAGCTGGGAGGACGCCCTCATCGCCGCCGACCAGGCACTGGCGGTCTCCCAGATCAGCGACCACCGCCACGGCGTGGCCCCCTCGCACGCCGTCGCCGCGATGGTCCACGCCCAGCGGGGCCAGGAGGACGAGGCCCGGTCCCACCTCGACGCCTGCCGCCGCCATGTCCCGCCCTTCACGGAACTGGGCGCCGTCTACCCCGCCATGGCCGAAGCGGTCCTGGCCCAGGCCCGAGGCGATCGGCAGGCCATGGCCCGGGTCCTGAAGCCGCTGGACCCCACCGCCGGCGGAAACACCGGGGCCTGGCGGGTGATCTGGCTGCCTCTCCTGATCCAGGCACTCACCTCCAGCACTCCGCCCGCCGCGCCCCTCCACCCCGACGACCTCGAGCGCCTGCAGACCACCCTGGCCCTCTTCGACGGCCTCGCCGCACAGGCGCCCTCCCTGACGCCGACCGCGCACTGGCTCCGCGCCCGCGTCGCGACGGCCCGAGCAGACACCCCCACCGCCCTGGCCCACTACCAGGACGGCCACACGGCACCCCGGGAGCCCGACGGCGACGTCCCCTTCCACCGCGCCTTCCTCCACTACGACCATGCCCGCCTCCTGCTTGCCGACCCGAACGCGCGCGCCGCCGCCGTCGACCACCTGCAGGAGGCACACCGCCGCTTCACCGCTCTCGGCGCAGCCCCCTACGCCCAGCGCGCCGCCGGCTTCCTCGCAGATCTCACCGGCACCGCGGACACCGGTGGCGGCACTCCCGACGGATGGACCGTCCGCACCGGGGCGTCGGATCGCCTGACCGGGCTGACCGGGCGTGAACAGGCCGTCGCACACCTCGTCGTGCAGGCGCTGACCAACCAGGAGATCGCGAGACAACTGCTCATCAGCTCCAAAACCGTGGAGTACCACCTCGGCCACGTGTATTCGAAGCTCGGGGTCACCGGGCGGCGGGAACTGCGGCGCGAATTCCAGGAACTCGGCTGAGGCCCGCCGCCCGGGATTCCTGGAGCGATGTGCTGCCTCTTGGGGCAGAGGCCGGACGCCCTTCGCTGCGCATAGTGGTCCCCAGGCCAGGCTCCAACCCACACGGGGAGACCTCGATGTCTTGGACGGACGAGATCGATCGCGTCATCGAGATCGACCACGTGCAGATCGCCCTGTGCCTCCCGGCCGGTGACCGGGGTTTCGCCGACTTCCGCGCACTGTGGCTCGCGTCGGCCGCCGACGAGCCGGCGTCCGTGATCGCGGCCCCCGCCGGAAGGGTGCCGGGCCCCCTCCGTTCGACCGGCCGGTGCGGGCCTTCCCCGCCGGGAGACCCCCCCCGGGCCGGCGGGCACGGCGCCTACGGCGTACGCCGTCGTGGTCCGGATCGATCCCCAAGATGACATCGATGATGTGCGGCTGGCCTCGCATGGCTGTGGTTTCCAGCTGCCGGGAAAGGGCTGCGACTCTTGGTGCAATTGTCTGGACGTCCCTTGACGGGCGGCTCGCGCGAAACTGAGAATAAAGTTCCGCGCGCCGTTGTATTTGATCGCGACAATACGCTCGTCGAGCTGGATCGAAAAATTGCCCACCGTTACAGGTGTGAGATTTCCTCGGCAGCTCCCGGCCTCTCCTTGGAAGCTTTTTCCGAGTTGTGGTCGGGATGGCAGGGGGGTTGGCCGCGCGCAAGGGAGGATGAGCCGGAGTTTTGGTCGGAGTTCTGGGGAACCCTCGCTGCCCGGCATGAAATATCCAGCTCATCAATTGCTCGTCTCGTTGAACTCGGATCGCTTTACCACCGATGCTTCCGGGCCTTCCCGGACGCTCTCGAATGCTTGACGACTCTTCGCGCCCAGGGATTTTCCCTCGCCGTCCTCACGAATTTCAGGCTCCCCAGCATCGACCTCGTGCTCGAAAGCTCGGGAATCGACCCGGGCCTGTTCGAGGTGATGGAGTCCAGCAGCTCTCTGGGAATCCGGAAGCCGGACCCCGGATGTTATCTGGCGATTGCAGAAGTTCTAGGAGTTCCACCGGAGGACTGTGCGTACATCGATGACCTCGCCGAAAATGTCAGAGGGGCAATCTCTGCCGGACTGTCCTCGTGCTGGGTCGTGGATCGAGATCGGCGCGACAGTTCCGGAGATATCCCGACGATCGGCAGCCTGAGACAGCTCCCGCCTCTTCTGCTTGGATGAAATTTCGGAAAATCCGGGGAGCTCCGAACCGAGACCGACCGCCCGCTCTCCAGCAATTGGATCACACATGCAGCCGCCGATTCCCGACAGAGATGATTTCATCAGGTACCCGATCGATAGAATCCACCGGATGATCTATGATCAGAAACTGAGCATCTCGCTCCTGCTCAACGGGACGCGTAGATGGTACATATCCACACGCCTCACGTCGCCGCCGACCGATGATGCTTACCTGACGGACTGCCTTGACGCAACGCTCTGCGGCCTGGCGGACCTCATTCTTCTGCTGACCGGCCATGGAATCCACCGGATATTCTTGCCGACCTACTCATGGCACCAGTCACCGGAGAACCCGAACCCGACACGGCCGCCGGAAGTGCATAAATTCCTCATCGAGGGAATCAAATCACTGGTGACTCACCCCAGGCTGGTCGATGCCTACAGGGAATCCGGGACCTCGCCCAGGTTCTACGGTGATCTCGGGCGGTCAGCGCCATGGATCAGGAAATTGGTTCTCGAGCAGCCGAACTTTACCGTGGATAGCCCCCGCCACTACGTGCACTACGGCGTGGACTCCGACAGAAGCCCTCATGGCCACGGTCTGGAGATCGCCTACGAGTTCGGGAAGGAGAACGGCAGGGCGCCCACCCGGGAGGATATGATAGGAGCGTACTACGGCGACCGTGGTGTGCGTCCTCTGGATATTCTTGTCGGTGCGGGTAGATTTTACTCCCGCATGGGTGTTCCCTATCTTTTGGACGGGGAGGAGAACATCTATGCGACAGCCGTCACGCCTCTTGTGATGACCGAAGAAGCTCTCAGGAAAATTCTGTACGACTTCCTGTTCATGCGGAGCGACCGGGCTCGGGACTACCGGCACACGAGCCAGGACGGGATCGATCGTCTCAGGGAGTACGAAACGTCCAACCGCAGTACGGTCATGGGGCTTTCTCGCATGTCCGACGGCCTGGTCTATCCGGAACTCTAGTTGCAGAGGCGCCGGCCGACATCAAGGGCCTGGGCAAACTCCGCTACGTGGTGGAGTAGACCTTCGCCCTGCTCCACCAGTCAAAGCGTCTTGCCGTCCGCTGGGAACGACGCCTCGACCTCCACGACGGCCTCGTCTCCTCGGCCTGCTCGCGAATCGCTGCCCTGACGTTCCATCTTTACTGCCCGGCGCTCCTCCTCATAGGCGTTGGAGGGATAACTTGCAACCGTGATAGTACGGACGTGCTGGTGGATCCAAACCTCGCGAGCTTAAGGCACTTTGAAGGGATTTAGCAATCGTGAAGGATATATTCATTGCAGGGCATGGAATTCTTGAACTGGGCGCTCCCTACAATCTTCCCGCCTGGGTCGAGGTGTCATATTACGCCGACGCCGGACAAATCCTGCTCGGCGCCAATGCCATCGCAGCCCTTGATTCTTCCGGAAAACTCGGAAGTCGCCAGACATCCGTGGGAAAGGAGGATCGAACCGTCCCGAACTATACGATAGAGCCATTTACCGACCAGGAAATTTGTCGCGTTTTGGCAGGGAAGCGCAAAGGGGTGAAGCTTTATATTGCGGGATACTCGGCGCCTGACGATCCTGAAATAGGAGACCTCAAAGCGAAGGGCCCAATTGCTTTTAACTTCGCCCTGCGTCAGCTACGCAAGGATCATCCGGGAGAAGATCTTCACGTGCACCTGCTGCACTGTAGGGTGGAGAATCTGGATAGGCATCCACGGGACGAGTTGAATCCCCTTCGCACAGTGTCCTTCGGAACTGAACCGATGGAAGAGATAGACAAAACTGCCAGAAAGAAGAAGGCCCTTCCTGAATTTGCTCCGGACGACCAGAGGCGCATACCGAAGCGGCGGCGAAAAGTTCAGAAGATGGCGGACACCTATACGAGCGGCGACCCGCACAGTGCTCTGCAGCATCTCATCATGAGCCCCGAGGCGGAAGCTTCTCAGCTCATGTCCCTGGGCGCAAGAGGCGATCTGCTATGGGATGCCGTAACTCCTAAAGGTTGGGAGGAGTATAAAGCCAGCGGGGCGAAGTACTTTGCGGATGTCCTAAAAGATTCCAGCGTGCTTTATTCTGTCACTCTATGGGAGGCTGCGCAGAATGTGCAGTATCGCAACGCATTCTATTCCTATCTGAACGGGCCGGCGGAAGGAATAACTCCGGAAATTCGCGCGGCGGCTGATCTCTATTTCTATATCGCGCCAATCGTTGCGAGGTGGTCAATAACCGATGAGGAGATCGAGGAGGTGTCCCGATTTGTCGAGGATCACATCCCCCCGCCTCCACTCCCATCGGAAACCCTTTCGGCGTGGCAGGGCCTTTGCTATCTGAAAGAATATCTAAAAGTGGGAAACTTTGACGGTATGGCCGCGATTGGATACGAAGAAGTCACCGCTGAAAACGCCGCCGAAGCAGCGATATCACTTCCATCCGAAATGCTGTCGACGGCCAATGAAATGCTTACCGACCTCTATTCGTGGAGTGGACTTCAGCAGGCTTGGGAAAGATTTCCTGAGGATGTGTCGAATGCTCTCATTCGATGACCCGGCGGCGAACTGGGACGACGAATCCGCTGGCGGGATCCTCTCCTGAGATCGGGTGGAGACGGAGACGTTGGTCGAGGCCTTCACGCTGGGAGGCAACGGCGCGGTGGAGTTCGCCAGTGGAACTTCACTCGGCCGGCTCGCGGCGGACTCGACGCAGTTCCTCGCGCTGATCGCCGGTCAGCGCTTCCGCCGGCCCCGGTCGCTGCGGCCCTGATTGACCCAGCCCCGCAGAATATGATAGGAGCGTACTACGGCGACCGTGGTGTGCGTCCTATGGATATTCTTGTCGGTGCGGGTAGATTTTACTCCCGCATGGGTGTTCCCTATCTTTTGGACGAGGAGGGGAACATCTATGCGACAGCCGTCACGCCTCTTGTGACGACCGAAGAAGCTCTCAGGAAAATTCTGTACGACTTCCTGTTCATGCGGAGCGACCGGGCTCGGGACTACCGGCACACGAGCCAGGACGGGATCGATCGTCTCAGGGAGTACGAAACGTCCAACCGCAGTACGGTCATGGGGCTTTCTCGCATGTCCGACGGCCTGGTCCATCCGGAACTCTAGTCGCAGAGGCGCCGGCCGCCGATACTTCGGAGGGTGCGGCCCTGCCGGCCCGTCGGCCGTGTCGACGGGCCGGTCACCTCGTGCGCTGGACGACGAAGTCGGCGAGTGCGGTGAAATGGCGGCGGACCGGCTCCGGTGCGGCGATCTCGTCGAGCGCGGCAAGGGCACTCCGGTGCTGGCGGCGGGCCTCGCTCTCGGCCCACGCCCGACCGCCGGCCGTCTCGATGAGTGCGGCGAGGGATGCGAGCCGCTGCTCGCCGTCGGCGTCGCCGTGCCCCCCGGCGAGGCGGTGGGCGAGTTGGCGCGATGCCGCGCCGGCGTCGTTGAGAGCGGCGCAGACCGGCAGGGACTTCTTGCGCCGGATGAGGTCGTTCCAGCGCGGCTTGCCGGTGACGGCGGGATCACCCCAGATCCCGAGAAGATCGTCCACGGCCTGGAATGCGAGTCCGAGGTGGTGGCCGAAGCGGTCGAGCGCGTCAGCGGTTGCATCGTCGGCGCCTGCCAGGACCGCACCGATCGAGCACGCGCAGGCCAGCAGCGCGCCGGTCTTCCCGTCCTCCATCTGCAGGCACTCCTGAAGGCTGATGACGTCGCGTTGCTCGTAGGCGAGGTCGCGGGCCTGCCCGTTGACCAGCTGATAGTTGGCGCTGGCGAGCCGCTCCAGCGCCCGGGCCGTGTCCCGGGACGTGGCGCCGCAGGACGGAGCCTGCACGATGACGCGGGTGGCCAGGGCGAGAAGTGCGTCGCCGGTCAGGACCGCCTGAGCGGCACCGAAGACGGTCCAGGCGGTCGGGCGGTCACGGCGCAGCTCGTCGCCGTCCATGAAGTCGTCGTGCAGGAGCGAGAAGTTGTGGATCAGGTCGACCGCCACGGCCCCGGGCACCCCGAGATGCGCGTCCGCTCCCGCGGCGAGGGTTCCCAGTAGTGTCAGCGCCGGCCGGACCGCCTTTCCCCCGTGGTCGGAGGTGGCGTTGCCGCAGAGGTCGTTCCAGCCGAGGTGGTAGCCGGCGATGACGTCCAACGGAGGTGTCAGGGTGCCGATCGCCTCCCGCAAGGCGGGTGTGTAGGCGGCGCGGGCGTGTTCGAGCAGGACGGGGACGGTCACCGGAGGCGCGGGGGCGGGGGAGAGGAACAGCGTGTCTGTCATACGGCAACCTCGTGGTGTGCGGGGCGGTCTGCTCAATCTAATGTCGAGATCGACCACCCTCCTGAATCCGTCAGGATGGTGGGCGGGCATGAATTCCTGGCCGGCCGGATTCCCTTGCGGCCATGTGTTCCGGCGTCAATTTCGGTGGTTCGTCGCGTCCTCCGGTTCACTCCGGTTCATGCGAGTGAGGAAGACCTCGAACCCGGAGTCCCGCAGCGCCGTGCAGATCCGGGGCCCGCGCGCCCCGGCGACGGCGATCATCGCCCCTCCGTGTCCGGCGCCGGTGAGTTTGGCTCCGGCAGCCCCCGCCTCTCGGGCGATCGCCACCATGCGGTCCAGCGTCGGTGTCGACATACCCAGGTCCCTCAGCTCCAGGTGGGCCGAATTCATGGCGTCTCCCAGGTCCGCCACCTCGCCGTCGGCGAGTGCGGCACGGGCTCTGCGGGTCAGCTCGCCCAGCCGTGCCATGGGCCCGGGGGAAGAGTTGCTCTGCGCGGGCCGGTGACCGACCGCGTCGACCTGCGCCGCGGTGGAACGACGCTGGCCGGACTGGGCGATGACCAGGTCGAACGGTTCTCGTACGTCGAGTGGCAGAACCAGCGGCTCGGCTCCGGGCTCGAACCAGATCGGCCCGGTGTGGACGACGGCTCGGATGTCGAGCCCCGAGGACCTGCGGTGGAAGGCGTGTTCCACCTCGGTGGCCAACCGCATCACTTCGGTGTCGGTGAGTTCCGTGCAGGACAGGGCCGCGACGGCGCGCACGAGCGCGACGCTGAGTGCGGCAGAGCTGCCCAGCCCGCCGCCCGGGGGCAGTCGGGACTCCGTGTGGACGGCGACCCGGCACGGGTCGAGGCCGAAGGACACCGCCGTGGTCACGAGCGCCTGCCGCAGTGACCGGTCGCCAGGCAGGTCGTGAGCGTCCTGGCCGAGTTCGGCGACCAACGTCAACCGGCGCGGCACGGCGGTCGCGATCGCGGGGTGGCCGCACAGGACCGCGTGCTCTCCGAGCAGGATGACCTTCCCGGGCACGTGCTGGACGCTGCGGGCCCTCACGGCGGTGTACCGGGGCCGGAGTCACGACAGCGATGATGAAGGGCCATGTGACCTCGCTGGATTCCCTCTCCGGCCAGGGCCCGTAGGGCGGCGAGGTTCTGGGCGAGTCCGACGGCGGCCATCACGGCCGCCAGTTCCCGCGCGCCGGAGACCTCGAGCAGCCTCAGCGACAGGGTCGCGCGCGGGTTGGCCCGGATCCGCTCACCGACCGTACCCACCGCGAGCGGTGCCTCGAAGGTGCCGTTCAGCCGCCCGTCCTCGTGTTCCCAGACGGCGATCGGCCGGTACCGGCCCGTACGCGCCGCATGGGCGTGGGCACCGGCTTCGATCGCGCGCCAGTCCTGGCCGGTGGCGAGGGCGACGGCGTCGATGCCGTTCATGATGCCCTTGTTGTGGGTGGTCGCGCGGTGCGGGCTCATCTCCGCCAGGGACGAGGCCGCGACGATGCGGCCGGCGATCTGCGCGCCGGAGTGCTCGGCCGTGGCCAGCAGCGCGTCGGGGATCGAGACGCGTGCCCTGGCCAGCCGCCGGTCCGCCAGGTTCGAGAGGATCCGGATACCGGGCACCCCGCCGGTCACCGCCAGCACCTCGGGAGTGAGCGCCTCGACCAGGGTGTTCACGGCGTTCGCCCCCATCGCGTCGCCCACGTCGGCCACGACGTGGACGAGCAGGCTCCCGTCCGGCAGGGCCTCGGCGCTGATCGCGCACGCGCCGCCGCCGCGCGCCACCATCCGTGGCTGCAGCCGGCGGGCGGCCGCCACCAGCCGGCCTGCGTTGTCGTGCACACGTGCCGCCGACGCCTCGGCGTCGGGCACCTCCAGGACGTGGATCTGACCGGTCATCAGCGAGGGGTCCGCCTCGGCGGAGACACCGCCGCACGCCCGGGTGAGCCGCGCCGCGTTCGAGGCGGCAGCCACCACCGACGGCTCCTCGGTCACCATGGGGACGAGCCGGTCACGGCCGTTGACCGTGAAGTTGACGGCGACCCCGTAGGGCAGCGCGAAGACCCCCACCGCGTTCTCGATCATGAGGTCGGCCGTGGACAGCGCAAGCGGTGCCTCACTCGCCAGGAGCTCGCACTCGTGTCTGCTGAGCCGGGCCGCCTCGGCGAGTACCCGGGCCCGTTCGCGCAGCGGGAGACGGTGGAATCCGGGATGGCGGGAGGTCATGACGTCCTCCGGCGGTCGGGGACCGGATGCGGCGGCTGCGCCTGCCACCGGGATGCTCCCGGGGCCGCGTGCCGACCGGATCTGCCGCGCTGCCGCAGCAGTTCCGGCAGCGCGATGTGCCACGGGAAGAGGTGCCGGCCGGTGCGGTCCGCCGGTTCGGCCTGACCGGTTTCCGGACAGGCCGTCGGATCGGGACGTCTCGCCCGGTTGGCAGCGGAGACGACGGCGTTGACGGCGGCACCCATGCTGTTGGAGTCGATGCCGACGCCCCACAGCACCTTGCCGTCGACCGCGCACTCGACGTACGCGGCCGCCTGGGCGTCGCCGCCCTCGCTCAGCGCG
>NZ_JBEZIR010000117.1:0-28161 GCF_040651175.1 Kitasatospora sp. NPDC048540 | reverse complement strand
CTGGCTGCTGACCCCCAAGACGGGCCGTGACGGGCACATCGAGGCCTCCGACATCGCCGACGCCGCCCGCACCGCCGGCCTCGGAGGCTCGGGTGTCGGAGGCTCGGGCGTCGGGGGGCTCAGGCGTCGGGGGGCTCAGGCGTCGGTGCGTCCGAGCCGCCAGGCGGCGCCGGCCAGGGCCAGCGCGGTCCAGCCGAGGAACACCAGCAGGCCGGTGCCGGGCGTCAGGGTGTTCGCGACGTGGTGCAGGGTGAACATCGACTCGCCCGCGTTGCTGGGCAGGTACCGCCCGATGTGGTCCTGCCACGCCGTGGGCAGCAGGCTCACCAGGCCGGGGATCAGCATCAGCGAGGCCACCAGTACGGAGATCCCGCCCGCGACCGAGCGCAGCAGCGCGCCCAGCGCCGTCCCGATCACGCCCACCAGCCCGAGGTACAGCCCGGCGCCGAGCAGACTGCGCACCACGCCCGGGTCGGAGATGGTCAGCGCCGCCGGGGTGCCGGTGACGATCCGGCTGCCGATCAGGAAGGCGGTGAAGGCGCCGGCGGTGCCGACGGTGAGTGCGACCAGGCCGTAGACGACGGCCTTGGACCACAGCACCGGCAGCCGCTTGGGGACCGCGGCCAGGGTGGAGCGGATCATCCCGGTGGAGTACTCCCCGGCGGTGACCAGGACGCCGAGGACGCCGAGGGCGAGCTGCCCGAAGTTGGTGCCGAACAGGGAGAGCCGGACGGCGCTGGCGGCGGCGAAGTCGTGGTCCATCCGGCCGCCGGAGGTGATCCGGGACTTGTACTGGGCCGAGGCGATCAGGCCGAACGCCACCACGAACAGCAGGGCCAGGCCCAGCGTGATCCAGGTGGAGCGCAGCGACCAGAGCTTGGCCCACTCCGCGCGCAGGACGCGGCGGCCGGTCACCCGGTAGGCCGGGCGGGGGCGGCCTTCGGCGGCCGGCCCTGAGGTCTGGATCGGGGCGATGGTGGTCATGCCGCCCTCCCGGGGGTGTCGGGGCCGGTGGTGGTGAGCGGGCCGCTGGTGGTGGCCGGGTCGGCGCCGGCGAGCGGGTCGGTGGTGCCGGTGAGGCCGGGGCCGGTGGTGCCGTGGTACTCGACCGCGTCCCTGGTCAGCTCCATGAACGCCTCCTCCAGGGAGACCTGCCGGGAGCTCAGCTCGAACAGCGCGATGCCGTGCTCGGCGGCCTTGAGGCCGATCTCGCGCGCGGTGACGCCGGTGACCAGCAGCTCCTCGGAGCCGCTGCGGCCGGTGATTCCCACGCCCGGGGCGGCCAGCAGCTCCCGCAGCCGGCCGGGGTCGGAGCTGGCGACCTTCACGGTGTCGCCGCCGGACTGGCGGACCAGCTCCTCGACGGTGGTGTCGGCGAGCAGCCGCCCGCGGCCGACCACGATCAGGTGGTCGGCGACCAGCGCCATCTCGCTCATCAGGTGGGAGGAGACGAAGACCGTCCGGCCTTCGGCGGCCAGACCGACCAGCAGGTTGCGGATCCACCGCACGCCTTCGGGGTCGAGGCCGTTGACGGGCTCGTCCAGCATGATCGTGGCGGGGTCGCCGAGCAGGGCGGCCGCGATGCCGAGCCGCTGGCCCATGCCGAGCGAGAAGGCCCCGGCGCGCTTCCTGGCCACCGACTGCAGGCCGGTCAGCTCGATCACCTCGTCGACCCGGCGGCGCGGGATGCCGTGGGTGTGGGCCTGGGCCATCAGGTGGTTGAACGCGGTGCGGCCGGGGTGGATGGACTTGGCCTCCAGCAGGGCGCCGACCTCCTGCAAGGGGGCGCTGTGCTGGGCGTAGCGGCGGCCGTTGACGCTGACCGAGCCGTCGGTGGGCGCGTCCAGGCCGACGATCATCCGCATCGTGGTGGACTTGCCCGCGCCGTTGGGGCCCAGGAATCCCGTCACGGAGCCCGGCTTGACGGTGAAGTCCAGCCGGTCGACCGCCGTCTTCTCCCCGTACCGCTTGGTCAGCTGGTGCGCTTCGATCATCGGTTCTTCCCTCACGCTCGGGCACCGGTCGCCCCGGATCGCCTCGCTGCCCACGCTAGGCGCGACCTGGCCCGCAACCGTGGTACCCAGGGCGGGAAGGGGCCCGGACGGGTGGTACCGCGGTACTACCGGCGCAGTCGGCCCGGCCGGGGAGGCGGGCCGGCCGACGGGCCGGTCAGCTGCCCGGGGGCGCCTCGTCGAGGTGGTGGAAGCCGGGGCGGGGGTGCATCAGGAAGTCGTGGTGCGAGATGTTCCAGGCGTAGGCGCCGGCCATCGCGAACAGCACCCGGTCGCCGGCCCGCAGGCCCGGGGCGGGGGCGCGGTGCGCGAGGACGTCCTTGGGGGTGCACAGCTGGCCGGCGAGGGTGGCGCGGCCGGTGCGGGCGGCGGGGCGCGGCCACGGGTGCGGCCAGTGCTCGACCGGCAGCACCTCGAACGGCTGGTCGTGGCCGCGGGTGGCCGGGGTGCGCAGGTGGTGGGTGCCGCCGCGGACGACGGCGAAGTCCTCGCCGTGGCTGTGCTTCACGTCCAGCACCTGGGTGGCGTACCAGCCGCAGTAGGCGGTCAGGGCGCGGCCGGGTTCGATCCGCAGGGTGAGGCCGGGGTGGCGGTCGAGCAGTTTCGCCAGCCCGGTGCCGAAGGCGGTCCAGTCGAAGCGGGCGCCGGGGTCGGCGTAGTCGACGGCCATGCCGCCGCCGACGTTGACCTCGTCCAGGGCGAGGCCGTGCCGCCGGGCCAGGCCGGCCGACCAGTCGACGATGTGCCCGGCCAGGGCGGTCTGCCGGTCCGCGGAGAGGCCGCTGGCCAGGTGGGCGTGGATGCCGCGCAGCCGGATCCGCCGCCCGAGCGGACCGGCGAGCAGCCGGACGCAGTGCTCGACCCGGTCGGGGTCGAGTCCGAACGGGGTCGGCCGGCCGCCCATCGTCAGGGCGACGGAGTCCAGTGCACCCGGGTCGAGCGGCAGGTTGGCCCGCAGCAGGACGTCGGCCCCGGCGTCGGGGTGGTCGGCGAGCGCGTCGGCCAGCAGGTGCAGTTCCTGTTCGCTCTCCAGGTGCCAGCGGTGCACCCCGGCCCGGACGGCTGCGGCGATCTCGGCGGGTGTCTTGCCGGGGCCGCCGAAGGCCAGCCGCGCGCCGGGCACCACGGCCGCGACGTGCGCCGCCTCGCCGCCGCTGGCGACCTCGTAGCCGTCCACGGCGCCGCGCAGCGCGGCCAGGACGGGTGGTTCGGGGTTGGCCTTCGCCGCGTAGTACAGCTCGACCCGGGCGGGGAGGGCGGCCCGGACGGCGGCGGCGTGGGCGCGCAGCGCCGCCAGGTCGTACAGGTACGCGGGGAGGTCGTCGGGGGCCAGTGCGGCGGCGAGGCGGCGGACGGGGGCGGTGACCGTCATCGGGTGCTCCGGGCGGGGGTGCGGGTGGGGTGGCGGTCCGGCAGGCGGGCGGGGCCGGCGCCGCGGGTGGCGGGCCGGGCGGCGCCCGGGGGGAGCGCCAGCGGGGAGGGGAGCCGGATGTAGCCGGCCTCCCGGTCGGCCTTGCGCTCCCAGCGGGTCAGCAGGTTGGCCTTGGCGGGCAGCGGTACCCCGGCGAGCAGGCCGCGCAGCCTGGGCGGGCAGCCGTGCTCGTCGGCGTGGTCGCGCAGGGTCCGGCGGACGGCGGCCCACAGGGCCGGTTCCAGGCTGGGGTGGAGGTCGGCGAGGGCGGCGAGCAGTTCGGCCACGTGGTTGACCAGCAGGCAGTACACCACCCGGTCCCAGCCGCGCTGCGGGCCGTACGTCATGGGCCCGGCGACCTCGGGTGGCAGGCGTGCCAGCAGGGCGGCGTTCCGGTCGGGGAGGAGCTTGGTGCCCTCGAGGTCGCGGAACAGCACCTGGGCGGGCCGGCCGGCGGCGTCCACGCCGATCAGGACGTTCTGCAGGTGCGGCTCCAGGGCGACGCCGTGGTCGAAGTAGGCGGCCAGCACCGGCGGTACCAGCAGTCGCAGGTAGCCGCGCCACCAGTCGAGGGCCTCCTGCGGGCCGGCCCCGGCGAGCAGCCGGGAGATGTGGGCGGAGCTGGTCGGGTACTCGTCGGCGACGGCGGCGGCCAGCAGCGGGGTGACCCCGGGGCGCAGGGCGCGCTCGACGCCCTCCCGGACGATCAGCCCGAAGCCCTCGTACAGGGCGAGGTCGGGCCGGCCGTCGGCGCCGGGCAGGGCGAGGGTGCGGAAGGCCGGTTCGCGCAGCACGGTGGCGGCCGGGAAGCGCCGGGCCAGGTCGTCGAGGGCGGGGGCCAGCAGCCTGGTCAGGGCGACGGCGCCGGTCAGCTCGTAGGCGGCGTTCTTGCGCAGGCAGTTGGTGATCCGCACGTTCAGGCTGAACTTGAGGAAGGCGCCAGCGCCGTGCAGGGTGCGCACCGACGCGGTGGCGGTGAACGGCTCGCCGCCGGGGCCCAGGTCGAGGAGGTCGCCGCGGGCCAGCGCGCGCCGCAGCAGCGGGTGGTCGCGCAGGAGTTCGTACTGCCAGGGGTGGACGGGCAGGGCCCGGTAGCCGGCCGGTGCCGGGCGCAGCCCGTCCAGCAGGTCGGTGGCGTCCCGGTCGAGGCTCTCGCCGGCCAGCAGGTCGGGGCGGACGGCGAGGTGGCGCAGCTGGAACGCGGCCCGGGACTCGGGGGCGTAGGCCCGCCAGTCGCCGCGTTCGGCGGAGCGGGACTTGGGGGCGGGGTGGAAGCGGTGGCCGAACAGCAGGGCCTGCTCGGACTCCAGGTAGCGGTCGCCGCCCGCGGCGGGGCGGGCGCCGAGGCCGGCCTGGACGCCGCGGTGGCTGGAGGCGAGCTGGTCGAGGAACTCGTCGTTGGGGACGCCGGTGCGCAGGGTCAGCTCGGCGCGGACGTGTTCGGCCAGTTCGCGCCAGCCGAGGGCGCGCCAGCCCTCGGGCCGCTCCTCGAGGACCGGGCCGGTGAAGCGGTGGGCGCCGAGCAGCGAGGCGCGGCGCAGCCGGACCCGCAGGTGGACGCCGCGGCGCGGGAGCCGGATCCGGACGGCGCCGTCGGTGACGTCGCTCTGCTGCTCGGGGGTGGCGACCTCGCGCAGCAGGCAGTTGAGCAGGGTGTGGCAGACCGCCTCCTCGGCGGTGGGCAGCGGCGCGGCGGGCAGTGGCGCGGTGCCGGCCGCGGGTGGGGCGTGGTGGCCGGGTGGGGCGGCCGGGGCCGGCCGGGCGCTGGGTGCGGGGTGCGGCTGGGGCATCAGTGACTCCGACGCTGGCGGGGACGGGGACGGGTGAGGCCGGACAGCGGGCGGACCGGGTGCCGCGGCTGCGGCGGGGCGGTGAAACTACCCGTCCCCGTGCGCGCGACACCCGCGGTCACGGCCGGCGCCGGTCCGGGCGGTCCGGGAGCAGGTAGTTGGGACCGCTGGTGTAGTGCTTGTTGATGTCGGCGGCGCCGGAGCGTTCCTTGCTGAGCAGGGTCCCCGCGGTGACCATGGCCTTGACCGGGAGCCGTTCGGCGTCCAGCAGGGCGGCGCGCAGTGGTTCGCCCGCCGGTCCGAGCCGGTTGACGGCGCTCTCCAGGCGGCGGCGCAGCAGGCCGAGGGCGGTGGCGCGCGGGACGCGGCCGTGCGCGGCCAGGCCGAAGGCGAGCGCGCCGGAGCACAGGTGGCCGGTGATGGTGGTGAACAGGTCGGTGAGCGGCCGGTCGGTGTCCCCGAAGATCCGCCGGTCGTCGAACTCCTCCGGTTTCGGGGCGGGTTCGCCGAGCGCCGCGGCCATCCGCGGGCCGTTGACCCGCAGGCCGTCGTTGTCCTTGAGGAGCAGGCGCAGCCGGGTGCGGCCGTCCGGCCGGTCCAGGACCAGGGAGGTGTTCTGCTGGTGGGACTCCAGGGCGATGCCGTGCGCGAAGAGCGTGGTGTGCAAGTCGAACAGGGCGGTCAGCAGAGCGTCGTAGAGCGCGAGCGGGTCGCCGTCGTAGTAGCGGTCGGCGACGTGGTCGACGACCAGGCGCCCGCCCGGGGCGTCCGCCAGCAGCGCGGCCAGCGGGACCGTCAGGGCGTCCTGCAGCCCGGCCGGGTAGCGGCGCAGCAGCACGGCGAGCAGTTCGTGGCCGCCCTCCGCGTAGCTCTGCTCGTCGGCGTGCAGGACGGTGTCCGCGAACCGGGGGGTGCGTGCGAGGACGCTCTCCAGCAGGCGCTGGGCGGCGGCGCCGTCGGGCAGGACGCCGGGTTTGATGGTGCGGCGGTTGCGCAGGCCGAGGGTGGCGGTGGGGAGGGGCAGTTTGAGGTGGTGGGCGGGGTCGCGCACCACGGCCACGGTCCGCATCGACAGGGTGGGGCGGACCTCGAGGTACGGGCGGGCGGCGAGCCGGGCCCGGCCGTCCAGGCCGGCGGCACGCAGTGCCTGGTCCAGCGGGCCGTCGGCGGTGAGCGGGTGGACGGGGATGATCACCTCGGGTTCGGTGGACGGCGGCAGGCCGAGCGAGGCGGCGGTGGGCCACCATGCGGGGAGCGGTGCGAAGGCGTGGAGGTGCGCCGCGGCGGCCGGCAGGGCGAGCCAGCGCAGCAGGAACGAGGGGTGGAACTCCGGTGCGTAGCGCATCAGTTCGCGCTCGCCGAGGCCGCTGCGGCCGCGGGCGGTCGGGTACACGGGGTGGTCCAGGTGGGCGGCCAGGGTGTCCTGGGCCAGGGCCGCTCCGAGGCCGGTCCAGCCGGCCGGGGAGGCCCCGTAGCGGGCGGCCAGGTCGGCGTGGACCGTGGGGCGGGCGGCGGCGTGCAGGGCCATGGTGGCGAGGGTCTGCCGACACTCATCGGCGAAGGCGTGGTAGCCGTCGCGGTCCCGCGGGTCGGCGAGTTCGCCCAGCGCGTCCACGATGGCTGCGGGCGAGGTCAGTTCGGCTCCGGCGACCTGGAGCAGCGGCAGCCGGGCGGTGTCCTCGCACTGGAAGCCGTCCCGGGTGATGGGCAGACCGACGGTGACGCCGTCGAAGTCGAGCTGCAGCCAGCGGCCGTCCGCGCGGTGTTCGGGCGTGCTGCGGGTGCGCAGGCCGAGGACGTCCTCGCGCAGCAGCGCCGCGAGTACCCGCCGGGTCAGTTCCTGTTCGACGGTCACGGCGCGATCCCCCACCGGTCGCCGGCGGTCCGCGCCGCGCTCGGGCGGGGCGGACCGGACGGGTCGGGCCGGGAGGGGCCGGGCGGACCGGGCCGTCCGCGGCGGGCACGGCGGTGCGGGGCGGTGGGGCTGGGGCTGGGGCTGGGGACGTGCAGGTGCAGCCGCATGGACGCGCCGGGTCCTCTCCGGTCCGAGGTGGTGCGGGGCGGGGCCGCCCACCCGGGGGCGGCCGCCCGGCCGACTCTCAACATCTGCGAATATTAGGTTAGGCATGCCTAATGAGGTCAAATCCGTCCGGCCGTCCGACTGAATGTCACCGCCGCCTTCCCCGAGCATTCCTGACGGCCCGTCGCGCGTGTTCGGTTCGACTCCGCACCACCGGTCGGATCCGCAGGCACCCCCGACCGGTTTCTGACGGTTCGTCAAGGAGGGCTACACTCCTCGCGCACGCACGGGAGCGGGAGGAATGTCGGTGACTGAGGTGGCGGTCGAAGCTCGCTGGATCGCGCTCGGCGGAGGGCCCGAGGGGTACCTCGCGCTGCCGCGGAAGGGAGCCGCCCGGGGCGCGGTGGTGGTGGCCGGCGAGTTCTTCGGCGTCAACCGCCATCTGCGGTTGGTGTGCAACCGGCTGGCGGGCGAGGGCTATGCGGTGCTCGCCCCCGACTTCTACTGGCGGGACACCCCGCGCGCCGGGTTCGGGTACGACGAGGAGGGCCGCACCGAGGGCCGTCGGCTGATGACCGGACTGCGCCGGGACGAGGTGCTGGCCGACCTGACGGCCGCCCGGCGGGTGGCCGTGGAGTGCGCGGGCACCGGCGGGGTCGCGGTGCTCGGCTTCAGCCTGGGCGGTCACATCGCGGTGCTCGGCGCCACCGAGCTGCCGTTCGACCTGGTGGTGAGCTACTACGGCGGCTGGCTGCTGGACGGCGGGATCCCGCTCGCCGAGCCGGTGGCCCCGGTCGCCCTGGCGGACCGGATTGCTGGGCGGGCCGGCTTCCTGCTCGGCTTCCTCGGCGCCGACGACTCGGTGATGCCGCCGCGGGAGTGGCACCGGGTCGGTGAGCGTCTGGCCGCGGCGGGCGCGGCGTTCGAGCAGGTCACCTACGAGGGCGTCGGGCACGGCTTCTTCAACGACGAGCGGCCGGACACCCACCACGAGAAGGCGGCGGCGGACTCCTGGCATCGGACCCTGGACGAACTGGCCGCCCGGGTGGCCCGCTAGGGCCTGTCCGGGGCCGTCCTCGGAGCGCGGGCCGGCTGCCGGCCGGGTCAGCTCAGCGCGGCCGGTTCGGCCGCCAGGACCGCGCGGGCCTCGCGGACCAGTCCCAGTGCGGCGTGCAGATGGCGGACGACCAGTGGCAGGAAGCCGCCCAGGAAGCGGTCGGCCAGGGCGAGTTCCTGCGCCGCCCGGCCGAGGGGTGCCGCGCACCGGCCGGTCCGCGGGTGCCCCGGGGCGTCGGCCGTGCACTGCCGGGCGGCGTCGGCCAGCAGGTCGGCCAGTTCGCCGATGCCGGGGTCGTCCAGCTCGTCCTCGCTCCACGGGGCGAGTTCTCGGGCGATCTCGGCCAGCAGTTGATCACGGCGGTGTTGCCACCAGGTACCTGTCACAGCGCCGATCATCCCGTGCCGGACCGCCGTGCACCCGGCAAACGGGATGATCGGCCTCAATCGGCACAGCGTGCCAATTCGAGTCCGCCGTCGCGCGCCGGGCCGGGCGCCGGTCGTGCGCCGGGCGTTGTCCGTCCGGTCGGCGGGAGGTCACCCGGTCACCACCCGGGCGTCACGCGTACCCACCAGGGTGAGGCGGCTTCCGACACCGGCCGATCCGACGGAGAATCATGCGACGCACCGCCACCACCGCCGTAGCCCTGACCGCCTGCGCGGTGCTGTCCGCCGTGGCCGCCGCCCCCGCGCAGGCCGCCGGCGTGGACACCGCGCTCACCACCAAGACGCCCTACCGTCCGCAGCAGTCGCCGCGCGACTATCAGCGGCCGCCGGCCGGCTACTCCCCCGTCTTCACCGAGAACGCCTCCCGGCACGGCTCCCGCGCGCTGTCCGACGGCGAGGACGGGGATCTGCTGCTCGCCCTGTGGCGCCAGGCGCAGGCCGAGGGCGCGCTGACCCCGGCCGGCCGCCGCCTCGGCCCGGACGTCCAGGCCCTGCTGGACGCCAACGCCAGGGTCGGCTACGGGCAGTTGACCGGCCGCGGCAAGCGCGAGATCCGTGACACGGCGGTGCGGATGGAGCGCCGGCTGCCCGGGCTGTTCGACGGGATCGCGGCCTCCGGCGGCGCCGAGCGGATCGACGTGGTGAGCTCCGGGCAGCAGCGGGCGACCGACAGCGGCGCGGCGTTCACCGGCGGGCTGGTCGCCGCCGAACCCGGCCTCGCGCCCGCGGTCGGGGCCACCCGCACCGACACCGGCCTGCTGTACTTCCACAAGGCGCCCGCCAACAAGGACTACCGCGACTACGTCGACCACGACCCGCGGCTCGCCGCCACCCTGACGGCGATCCGGGGCCAGGAGCGCACCCACCGGGTCTCCCGCCGGGTGCTGGAGCGGCTGTTCGGCCGCCCGTTCGTCGACCGCGTCGCCGCCGGCGCGTACCGGGGCCTCGGCGTCACCGACGAGGTGGCGGCGGCCGAGGCGCTGTACAGCCTGTGGAGCATCACCCCGAGCCTGGCCGACGAGGGCGACTGGCACTTCGGCCGCTACCTCGGCGCCGACGACGCCGCCTGGTTCGGCTACCTCGACGACGCCGAGGAGTTCTACAGCAAGGGCCCGGGCTTCGCGGGCGACGACATCACGTACCGGATGGCCGGTGTGCTGCTCGACGACTTCTTCGCCAAGGCCGAGGCGAAGCGCGCCGGTACCAGCGATCTGGGCGCCGAACTGCGGTTCACCCACGCCGAGGAGATCATCCCGCTGGCCGCCCTGATGCAGCTGCCCGACAGCACCCGGCAGGCCGACCCGGCGAAGCCGTACACCTACGCGGACAACCCCTGGCGCGGGGCGACGGTGGCACCGATGGGGGCCAACATCCAGTGGGACCTGTTCCGCAAGGACGACAAGTTCCTGGTCCGCATGGTCTACAACGAGCGGCAGACCGCCTTCAAGCCCGGGTGCCGTCCGGTCTCCGAGGGCAGCTACTTCTACGACCTGAACGAGCTGGAGCGCTGCTTCGGGCGCACCACCGCACAGCCCGCCGGCTGAGGTCGACCCGGCGCACGGGTGCCGTCCGGCCGGGCGGGAAAATCCGCCCGGCCGGGCCCGTGCTGCCGGTACAGTCGGCGACGCGCCCAGGTGCGCAGACCAGGGTTACTTCCACTGTCCATGGGGAGGTCGCGGGTTCGAATCCCGTCACCGGCTTCGGGCCGGTGTAGCTCAGTGGCCGGAGCACCTTGTCACCCCGGTCGATCTCGATCTCTGGGCGCGCCGACTCCTGCCGGGCGGCAACCCTGCCCGCCCTTCAACCCTGCCCGCCCTTCA
The DNA here is from genome assembly GCF_040651175.1 of Kitasatospora sp. NPDC048540. Taxonomy (NCBI): domain Bacteria; kingdom Bacillati; phylum Actinomycetota; class Actinomycetes; order Kitasatosporales; family Streptomycetaceae; genus Kitasatospora; species Kitasatospora sp. NPDC048540. The sequence goes on along the minus strand of NZ_JBEZIR010000117.1, from coordinate 17,605 downwards.
CCCCGCCGCGGGCCGCCGCTCGCAGTGCCGGGCGACGGTGTCAGCGAACGCCCGGGCCGGCGGGGAGAGGCTGTCCCAGCGGCGCACCGCCCAGCCCGCGGTCAGGGCCGGCAGTGCGGGGATCGGGATCAGGCGCAGGTCCGGGTGCCCGGGTCCCTGCCAGCCGGGCAGGGCGGGGACGACGGCCTGGCCGAGTCCCAGTTCGGCCAGCAGGACCACGGTGTCCCAGTCGGCCACGCTGGTGTCGAAGACCGGCCGGATCCCCGATCCCGCCAGCCAGGAGTCGAGCCGGACCCGGGAGGTCGAGTTCTCCGGGAGGCCGATCAGGCGGGTGTCCTGGAGGTCGGCGGGCTCGATCCGGGGCCGGTCGGCCAGCGGGTGCCCGGCCGTGACGGCGAGCACCCAGGGCAGTTCGATGACGGCACGCTGCTCGATGCCGCCGACCGGGGCGCCGAGCGTGATCCAGGCGAGGTCGACGCTGCCGGCGGCGAGCGCGTCGAAGCAGCCGCGGCTGGAGATCTCGGTCTGGAACTCGATGCTGACGCCGGGGAAGCGCCGCCGGTAGTCGACCACCGCGGCGGGCATGAAGTGCCGCACGGTGGTGGCCCCGGTGGTGACCCGGACCGAACCGCCCTCCCCGTGCGCGAGTTCCCCGAGTCTGCGCAGCGCCTGGTCGATGGTGCCGAGGCCGTCGGTGACCGCCGCCTGCAGCAGCCGACCCGCCTGGGTGGGCACGATGCCGCGCGGGTGCCGCTCGACCAGGGTGAGGCCCACCTCCCGTTCGAGCCGCTTCACGTGCTGGCTGACGGCGGACTGGGTGCAGGTCAGGTCGCGGGCGGTGGCGCTCAGGGAGCCCGACCGGCACACGGCGGCGAAGACACGGAGATCGTCGAGGGTCACCCGGCCCACGGTAGTGGCGGTCCTGGCCCAAGGTGGTGCTCGGGTCAGGCCAAGCGAACCCGAGGATTGACTGGGGTCACCGGCCCGGCCGATCATCGGTACAGGGCCCAGGGCGGCAACCCGCCGCCGCCCTCGCAGCGATCCGGACGCGGCGAGGACGGCGGCGGGTGTCGACCCGTCATCTCCCCGGGACGGACCGCGCGCTGTCACTCCCGGCGCCCCGCTGTCCCGCCTACTCGGACACGGCCCAGGCCGCTTCCGCGAAGCCCGCACGAAAGGACCCAGCCTCCCGTGCCCACCACCGCACCGCCGCCCCCGGACTCCGCCGTCGGCGACCGGCGCCGGACCGTGGCCGTCCTCGGCCCCGGCGGCGTCGGCGGCCTGCTGGCCGCCCTGCTCTCCCGGGCCGGACACCGGGTGATCTGCCTGGCCTCCGCCCCGACGGCGCGGTCCCTGCGCCGGGGCGGACTCCACGTCCGCAGCGCCCAGTTCGGGGAGTTCACCGCCCGGGTGGCGGCCGGCACCGAACTGCGGGAACCGGTCGACCTGTGCCTGGTGACGGTCAAACAGACCTCGCTGGCCGCGGCGCTCGACCGGATCCCGCCCGCGGCGGTCCGGCGCGGCCTGGTGGTACCGCTGCTCAACGGCATCGAGCACCCCGCCGCGCTGCGTCGGCGCTTCGGGGCCGAGCGGGTCGCCGCGGGCGTCATCCGGGTCGAGTCGGCCCGGGTCGGCCCGGGCGCGGTCGAGCACGGCAGCCCGTTCACCGAGGTCGACCTCGCCGGGCCGGCGGACCTGCTGGACCCGGCGGCGGCCGTCCTGCGCAGTGCGGGCGTCCGCACCCGGACCACCCGGGACGAGACGGCGATGCTCTGGGCCAAACTGGCCTTCCTCGCCCCCTTCGCCCTGCTCACCACCCGGTACGGGCTGAGCATCGGCCCGGTCCGGTCCGGTCACCGCGCCGAGTTGATGGCGCTCGTCACGGAGGCCGCGGCCGTCAGCACTGCGTGCGGCGCACCGGCGGACCCGGCCGCGACGCTGGCGCGGTACGACGCCTTCCCGGACACCGCCAGGTCGTCGATGCAGCGCGACGTCGAGGCGGGCCTCCCGTCGGAGCTCGACGCGATCGGCGGTGCGCTGCTGCGCGCCGCCGCCCGGCACGGCGTGCCGGTGCCCGTCACGGCCCGGCTGGTCGGTGAGCTGGCGGGCGGCCCGACGGGCCCGGTCAGCGGCGGCGGCCGGCCGGGACCAGCCGCAGCAGGGTGCTGAGGACGCGGTCGGTGGCGTCCCGGGAGGGTTCGTCGGTGAGCTGGGTCAGCAGCCGGGCGAGCGTGTTGACCAGGGCGGGGCTGGCCATCACCCGGGGGTGCAGCAGCGGGCGGTAGCCGACCCGGCTGAAGATCTGGTCGGCGGCGAGGTTTCCGAGCCGGTAGTAGCGACCCCAGCGGCGGCGGATCTCGGCCGGGTACCGGTGCAGGGCCTGCTCCCGCCGCGGGCCTTCGGGCCTGGTCAGGGCGAGGGCGACGGTCTCGGCGGCGATCTCGGCGGCCTCCATGGCCTCGGCGATGCCCTCGCCGCTCCACGGGCTGATCATGCCGCCGCTGTCGCCGACCAGCAGCAGGCCGCGGCCGTACTGCGGGTGGCGGTTGAAGCCCATCGGCAGGGCGGCGCTGCGCAGCGGGGAGTCGGCGTTCTCCTCGCGCAGGCCCCACTCCTCGGGCAGCCGGGCCAGCCACCGGTCGAAGGTGGCGCGCAGGTCGACGGTGCCGTGCCGGCGGTGGGGGAGGGCGCCGAGGCCGACGTTGACGCGTCCGTCGCCGAGCGGGAAGATCCAGCCGTAGCCGGGCAGGTCGCGGCCGGTGCGGGAGCAGCGCAGGTCGGCCCAGAGTTCGAGGTACTCGTCCTTGGTGCGGGTGGGGCTGAGGTAGTAGCGGCGGGCGGCGGTCGCGATGGACCGGCGCCGGTCGCGTTCGAGTCCCATCGCGAGGGCGGTCCTGGCGGAGGCGCCCTCGGCGGCGATCACCAGCGGCGCCCGGTGGACGGCCGGTTCGCGTTCCGCGCCGGTGACGGCCTCGACGCCGACGATCCGCCCGGCCCGGTCCCGGACGGGGCCGGTGACCTTCACGCCGACCCGCAGCCGGGCGCCGGCCGCCCGGGCGTGCCGGACCAGGATGTCGTCGAAGTCGTGCCGGGTGCGGGTGAGTCCGAAGTCGGGGTAGCGGCCGAGGCCGGGCCAGTCGATGTCGGCCTGGTGGCCGCCGCAGATCCAGCGCATCCCGCGGTTGCGCATCCAGCCGGGTTCGTCGAGGTCGATGCCCATCCGGACCAGCTGGTGCACGCCGCGGGGTGTCAGTCCGTCACCGCACACCTTCTCGCGGGGGAAGTCGCCCTTCTCCAGCAGCAGGACGTCCACCCCGGCGCGCGCCAGGTGCAGGGCCGCACTGGACCCCGCGGGCCCGGCGCCCACCACGATGACCTGCGCTTCCTCCCCGGCAGCCATACCACCCTCCCGCGCCGACGGCATCCGCGTCGATTGAACCAAACCCTTCCCGCTTCTGCCCCGCGTGACACTCCCTCATCCCCGGTGCGCGGCCGGGGAGCTCAGGGGGTGAGGGCGACGGGGGCGTCCCAGGCGTTGCGGTCGACGGTGAGGGTGGCGCCGCCGTAGGTCTCGCGCTGGTTGACCTGGTACTGGTGGGCCCGGTGGTGGCCGGTGAACAGGCCGGCGGCGTACGGGAAGCTGCCGGTGGTGTCGGCGGCGCCGTCGTACTTGGCGTACCAGAGCGACTCCGGCAGATCGGGGCCGCCCTGGGCGACGGCGGCGGCGACCCCGGCGGCGCTGGAGCCGGCGAAGCCGTAGAAGCCGGGGCGGTAGGAGCGCGTGGTCAGGGCCCGGTCGAAGGCCCGGGTGTACGTCAGGACGGCGGCGGCGCAGGCGGTGTCGGTCGCGTCGTAGGCCTCGACGTCGAGGTAGAGGGTGCTGCCGGGCCGCATCCCGAGGGCCGACGCCTTGGCCGCGGCGTCCGCGCCGTCGGCCGCGCCGAGCGTCCCGGCGCTCTCCGCGGTGATCTTCTCCGGGCTGCTGCCGGTCTGGCAGGGCGGCTGGGCTCCGACGTACAGCGGGATCAGGCGCCAGCCTGACGTGCTGACGGCGCTCACCCAGGCGGGGGTGAGCTGCGGCTGTGCGCAGCCTCGGTTGCGGCCGCCGATGTAGACGGCGGCGGCGCCGTACGGGGACGTGCCGCGCCAGGCGTTCATGGTGCTGAGCGGGGGTGCGGTGCAGGTGTCGAAGGCGAGGCCGGTGAAGGCCGTTCCGGTGGAGTTCCCGGCCGGCGGCGCGGAGGGGGCGGGGTCGCTCGCGCGGGCCGCCGCGGACCCGGACCCGGACGGGGTCGGCGAGGGCGGGGCGGCGGAGCCGGACGGCGAGGGCGAGGCGGAGGCCGTCGCGGTGGGCGAGGGGCCGGTGCTCCCGGCCGCGGCGGGGGTGGCGGTGGCCGCGTCACCGGCGGGTGCGGCGGTCGGGGCCGCGCGGGGATCGTCCGCGGGCTTCGCGCAGCCGGCCAGCAGCAGGCCGGCGGTCAGCAGGACGGCGGGCAGCGCCGCCCTGGACCGGCCGGCCTTCGACGGGGCGGCCTTGGACGGGGCGTGGTGGGGGCCGTCGGCCACGGGGGTCCTCGCAGGTCGGAGCTGGTGCGACGGGCGGTCGCGGGATCAAGGGGCATGCCTATCACCCGCCCGGCCGCCCGGGCCAATCCGCCCCCGGCCGCCGGGCCCAGGCCCTCGGTCAGCGCGGGCGCAGGTGGAAGTCGAACGCGGCGGTGCCCGGGTCGAGGGCGCTGGTCCCGCCGTCGACGGTCAGCACGGCGCCGTTGACCAGTCCGGCCGCCGGTGACAGCAGCCAGTCGATCGCCTCGGCGACCTCCTCCGGCTCGCCGGGCCGCCGGATCGGGCTGAGCCGGGTCGCCTCCAGGTACGCCTGTTCGGCGCCGCCGGGCAGCTCGGCCTCGTCGGCGAACCGGGCCATCCGCCGGTCGGCCATCTCGGTCCGCACCCAGCTCGGGCAGACGGTGTTGGCGCGCAGCCCCCGGTGGCCGTAGTCGACGGCGAGCGAGCGGCAGAGCTGGAGCAGCGCCGCCTTGGAGGTCGCGTACGCGGCGTTGCCGGGGCCGTTGCGCAGCGCGGACACCGAGGCGACGGCCACCACCGCGCCGCGGGCCGCCAGCAGGTGCGGCAGTGCGGCCCGCAGCAGCAGGAACGGGCCGGTCACATTGGTCCGCATGACGGTCTCCCAGTCCTCCGGGGAGAGGTCGCCGACGGCGCCGCCACGCCCGATGCCCGCGTTGACGACGAGTCCGTCGAGCCGGCCGAAGGCGGCCAGTGTCGCGTCGACCAGTGACCGGATGCCGTCCGGGTCGGTGGTGTCGGACGGGTGGGCGAGGGCGCCGGTCTCCGCGGCGACGCGCCGCAGCGGTTCCGGCCGCCGGCCCGAGACGACCACCTGGTGCCCGCCGGCCCGCAGCAGCCTGGCGGTGGCGGCGCCGATTCCGGTACCGCCGCCGGTGACGATGACAACGCGCTGGTCCGCCATGGGTGTTCGGGTCTCCGTCCGGGTGACTGACAGTCAGATGATCATAGTGCTGCTCCGGCGGCGGCGGTACGGCGGTACGGCGGTGCGGGGCCGCTGCGGCGCCGGTACGCTGCCGGGCGGTGGGCACCGCGCGGGCCGCTCCCGGGGAGGCTGGTGCGGTGGGCGGGCGGCGGTACGTGGCGCGGGGGGTACCGGGCGGGTACCGGATCTGGGACAACAAGGTGCGCCGCTGGTGGGGTGACCACTACGAACTGTGCCCCGACGCGCTGTTGGCGGAGCTGAACGGCGCGGGCGACCCGGCCCGGCTCACGGCGCTGCTCAAGCGGTACCGGGCGCTGAAGCGGTGACCCGGACCCGGCGGTGACCCGCGTCCCGCGGACCGGCCCGGGCGTGTCGCGGCGCCGGACCCACCCGAGGTGGTGCACCGTCAGGTGTCGTGACGACGACTGCGCAGCGACCGCTCCCGGCGCCGGCCCGGGGCATGGTACGGATCCCTGGGGGCTCGTTCCTGATGGGGTCCGACGCGTTCTACCCGGAGGAACGGCCGGTGCACCCGGTGGTGGTGGACGGCTTCTGGATGGACGAACACCCCGTCACCGTGGCCGCCTTCCGCCGTTTCACGCGCGCGACCGGCTACCTGACCGTGGCCGAGCGTCCGGTGGACCCCGCCGACTATCCCGGGGCCGACCCGGCCGGGCTCGTCCCCGGCGCGCTGGTCTTCCGGATGACCCCAGGGCCGGTCGACCTCGACGACTGGCGCCGGTGGTGGAGTTACACCCCGGGCGCGTCCTGGCACCGCCCGTACGGCGCGGGCAGCCCGCGCAACGGGCGCGACCGGCACCCGGTCACCCAGGTCTCCTTCGAGGACGCCCGGGCCTACGCCGCCTGGGCGGGCAAGGAGCTGCCGACCGAGGCGGAGTGGGAGTTCGCCGCCCGGGGCGGTCTCGCCTCGGCGGTCTTCCCGTGGGGCGACGAGTTCACGCCGAGGGGCCGCCGGATGGCCAACACCTGGCACGGCCGGTTCCCGTGGGAGTACCGGCCCGCCGGGAAGGCCGGCCCCGCCCCGGGCACCACCCCGGTGGGCAGCTACCCGCCCAACGGCTACGGCCTGCACGACATGGCGGGCAACGTCTGGGAGTGGACCCGTGACCACTACACCGTCCGGCATCCCGACCCGGCGCCCTCGGCCTGCTGCGTCCCGCGCAACCCCCGGGTCGACACCCCGCCGCCGGACCCCGCCGGGCCGGCGGCGGAGCGCTTCCCCCGGCGGGTGGTCAAGGGCGGCTCGCACCTGTGCGCGCCCGCCTACTGCCTGCGCTACCGGCCGGCGGCCCGGCAGGGGCAGACCGAGGACACCGCCACCTGCCACCTCGGGTTCCGCTGCGTGGTGCGCTGAACCGCCCGCACCGGCGGTCCGCCGCCGGGGTCCGTTCACCCGGTCGGCCACGCGTGCCGCCCCGCACACCGCCGGACGCCGGTACCAGCATGGCGGCCAGGAGCCCGCACCGATCCGTGGTGCGGGCGTACCGGTGGAAGGCGGGACCCGTGCCTCCGACGTTTCGCGGAGTGGTGAACCTCGACGTCCGTGGCTCTGTGCCGGACTGGTCGGCGTACGAGCAACCGAAGGCCCCCGAGGGCGCACCGAACGTCGTGTACATCGTCCTGGACGATGTCGGCTTCGGTGCGCTGAGCAGCTACGGCGGCCCGATCGACACCCCCCACATCGACCGGCTGGCGCAGAGCGGTCTGCGCTACTCCCAGTGGCACACCACCGCACTGTGCTCCCCGACCCGTTCCGCGCTGCTGACCGGACGCAACCACACCACCAACGGCATGGCGTGCATCAGCGAGGCCGCGATCGGCTTCCCGAACGCCAACAGCCACATCCCGCCGCAGTGCGCGACCATCGCCGAGGTGCTGGTCGAGCACGGCTACCGCACGGCGATCACCGGCAAGTGGCACCTGTGTCCCGAGGACGAGATGAATCTCGCCTCCACCCGCCGCAACTGGCCCACCGGGCGCGGCTTCGAACGGTTCTACGGCTTCCTCGGTGCCGAGACCAGCCAGTGGTACCCCGACCTGGTCCACGACAACCACCCGGTCGAACAGCCCGCCACGCCCGAGGAGGGCTACCACTTCGGCGTCGACATCACCGACAAGGCGATCCAGTACATCGACGACGTCAAGGCGCTCGCCCCCGAACGCCCGGTCTTCCTCTACTACGCGCCGGGCTGCGCCCACGCCCCGCACCAGGCACCGCGCGAGTGGATCGACCGCTACCGGGGCCGGTTCGACGCGGGCTACGAGGCCATGCGCGAGCAGATCCTGGCCCGCCAGAAGAAGCTCGGCCTGGTCCCGGCCGACACCGAGCTGCCGCCGCTCAACCCGATCGGCAGCCCCTACAGCCGCAGCGGCCCGAACGGCGAGCCGTTCCCCGCCCTGGACTACACCCGGCCCTGGGCCGAGCTGAACGAGGACGAACGCCGCCTGTTCGCCCGGATGGCCGAGGTGTACGCGGGCTTCGTCTCCCACTGCGACGACCAGATCGGCCGCCTGCTGGCCTACCTCGACGACATCGGCCAGTTCGACAACACCGTCTTCGTCGTGGTCTCCGACAACGGCGCCTCCGGTGAGGGCGGCCCGAACGGCTCGGTCAACGAGAACAAGTTCTTCAACAACGTCGAGGACGACCTCGCCGAGAACCTGGCCATGATCGACAAGCTCGGCGGGGTGGAGGCCTACAACCACTACCCCAACGGCTGGGCGATGGCCTTCAACACGCCGTTCAAGATGTGGAAGCGGTACTCCTTCAACGGCGGCACCTGCGACCCGTGCATCATCGCCTGGCCGGCCGGTATCGCCTCCCGCGGTGAGGTCCGCACCCAGTACCACCACGCCATCGACATCGTCCCCACCGTGCTGGACTGCATCGGCCTGGAGCTGCCGGAGACGGTGAAGGGGTACACCCAGCTCCCGCTCCAGGGCGTCAGCATGCGCTACAGCTTCGACGCCCCGGGCGTTCCCACCACCCGGAACACGCAGTTCTACTCCATGCTCGGCACCCGCGGCATCTGGCACCAGGGCTGGAAGGCCGTCACCACCCACCCGGCGATCAGCGGCTGGAGCCGCTTCGACGAGGACACCTGGGAGCTGTACCACACCGACGTGGACCGCTCGGAGCTGCACGACCTCGCCGAGCAGGAGCCCGCCCGGCTCAGCCGGCTGATCGGCCTGTGGTTCTACGAGGCCGGCGTCAACCAGGCGTTCCCGCTCGACGACCGCTCCGCCCTGGAGATCCTCTCCACCCCGCGGCCGCAGCTGACCCCGCCGCGCGGCCGCTACGTGTACCGGCCCGGCGGCTCCGAGGTCCCCGAGACCCTCGCGGTCAACATCCGCAACCGCTCCTACAGCATCGGCGCGCTGGTCGACCTCCCCGGCCCGGGGGCCTCGGACGTGCTGTTCGCCCACGGCGGCCGGTTCGGCGGCCACGCGCTCTACGTCAAGGACGACCGGCTCCACTACGTCTACAACTTCCTCGGCAGCGAGGAGCAGCACGTCACCGGCTCCGAGGAGCTGCCCACCGGGACCGACGTGATCCTCGCCGCCTCCTTCGAGAAGGACGGCGAGGTGACCCCGGGCGTCGCCACCGGCGTCCTGAGCCTCTACCACGGTGAGCGGAAGGTCGGCGAGGGCCGGATCAGGACCCAGCCGGGCCGGTTCACCCTCGCCGGGGAGGGGCTCACCGTCGGCCGCGACAGCGGCGAGGCCGTCACCTCCGACTACCCCTCGCCCGCCCCCTGCACCTTCACCGGCGGCACCCTGCACCGGGTCGCCGTCGACGTCACCGGTGAGCCCTACATCGACCTGGTGGCCGAGGCCGAGGCCATGCTCGCCCGGGAGTGAGGCCGCCGCCGGGCACGGGGGCGGTCACCCGCCCCCGGCGCCCGTCGCGGCGAAGGTGCGGCGCAGGTGGGCGGTGAGGTGCTCCGGGCGAGCCGGGTGGAAGCGGCCGCCGAGGTACCCGTCGGGGCGGACGACGAAGGCCTCGCCGTCGCGGGGCGCGTAGGCGGCCCGGAAGGTGCCCGCGGTGTCCTCGGCCTGCGGCAGCAGCAGGCCGTCCGGCCGGGCGTCCGCCGTCAGGACGTAGACGTCGAGCAGGCCGTGCGCGGCCGTGGTGGCCGCGGCGGCGCAGGCGTGCAGCGCGTCGGCGGCGGTACCGGGACCGGCGTACAGCAGCAGCGTGTGGTGCGGGCCGCGCAGCAGGTCGAACAGGCGCTGGGGGAAGGCGGCGAGGTCGCGGGTGAGCCCGGTGCAGTCCGGGGCGCGGTCCCCGGGCACCGGGCCGCCGGGGAGGCCGCCGGGCGGGGCCGGGTCCACCAGGGGGCTGTCGGGGTAGCCGACCAGCAGCTGCGCCTCGCGCAGCAGGACGGTGGTGAGGTCCTCGGGGTCGGCGTCCACGCCGTCCCTGGCGTGCCGGACGGTGCGGCCGACGACCTCCTCCCCCACCGGGTGCCGCTCGGCCTGGTAGCTCTCCAGCAGGTCCTCGGCGCCGACGCCGCGGACCACCAGCGCGAGCTTCCAGGCCAGGTTGTAGGCGTCCTGGACGCCGGTGTTCATCCCCTGGGCGCCGGTGGGCGGGTGGATGTGGGCGGCGTCCCCGGCGACGAACAGCCGGCCCGTGCGGTAGCGGTCGACCAGCCGGTGGCTGATCCGGAACGTCGAGGACCAGCGCAGGCGGGAGGCGGTGGTGGGGGAGGGCGAGAGCCGGTCGAGGACGTCCTGGATGTGCCGCAGTTCGGGGACCCGGCCGGCGTCGAGGCCGTGGGTGACGCCGTCCGGCCCGTCGGCGCCGCCGCCGAGCTCGGGCGGGACCGTCATCGACATCCGGTAGCGGCGGTGGCCGGGCAGGGGGATGCACACCAGGATGTCGTCCACCCGGCCGTCGCCGTCGCGGTGGCTCGCCCGGACGCCGTACCCGGCGGGCAGGTCCCAGTCGACCTCCACGTCGCCGAGCATGTACTGCTCCGGGAACGCGTCGCCCTCGAAGCTCAGACCGGCCGCGCGCCGCACCCGGCTGTGCGCGCCGTCGCACCCGATCACGTAGCGGGCACGGAGCTGCTCGGTGCCGTCGGGGGTGCTGAGGGTGGCCCTGACCAGGTCCTCGTCCTGCTCGGCCGAGAGCAGCTCGGTGCCCCGCTCCACGGTGGTGCCGTAGCCCGCGAGGTGCTCGGTGAGCAGCCGCTCGGTGGTGTACTGCGGCAGCGCGGCGAAGCGGTACGGGATCTCCGGCGGCAGCGCCAGCTCGACCCTCGGGCCGGGGCGGCCGTTCTCGAAGAGCAGCTGGCCGAGCATCGGGACGGCCTCGTCCAGTGCCGCCCGCGACATTCCCATGGCCTCCCACAGCTCGAGCGTCCTGGGCTGGACGCCGACGGCCTTGGCGTACAGCTGCGGGGCGGGCAGCCGGTCGATGATCCGGCAGTCGACGCCGCGGCGCCGTAACTCGGCCGCCGCCGTCAGCCCGACCGGGCCCGCTCCGACCACCAGGACGTCGACCTCGGCCATGATCCGCCTCCTGCCGTCCGGGAGCGACCCCCGGGGCCGCCCCACCGTTCCAGGCTGCCCCGACCGGGTACCGGCCCGCCACTCGCGACGCCGGGGGGACCTGGCCCGGGCGGCCGCACGCGCCGCCGAACCGCCCGACGGCCCCGGCGCGTCCTGCCGCCGGCCGGGGCGGGTGCCCTGGTTGACTGCCGGTCAGAGGCGGTACGTGCACCGCCGGTTCGCGAGGAGGGCACCGTGGATCGTCGCCGCTTCCTGTCCGTCGGAATCCTGGGCCCCGCCGCGCTGGTCACCGGCGCGGCCCCGGCCGCGGCACCGGCCCCGGCGGCGGCTCCGGCCGGACGGCGCGGGTTCGGCTTCACCGCCGACGGCAGCGGGTTCCTGCTCGACGGCGCGCCGTTCCAGATCCGCAGCGGGGAGATGCACCCGGCCCGGATCCCGGTCGAGTACTGGCGCCACCGGATCCGGACGGCCCGCGCGATGGGGCTGAACACCATCGCCCTGTACGTCATGTGGAACCAGCTGGAGGAGTCGCCCGGCGTCTTCGACCTGCGCACCGACCGGCGCGACGTCGAAGGCTTCATCGACCTGTGCCGGCAGGAGGAGATGCGGGTGCTGCTGCGCCCGGGCCCGTACGTCTGCGGCGAGTGGGACCTCGGCGGTCTGCCGCCGTACCTGCTGCGGGACCCGGACATCCGGCTGCGGGTCGGCTCCGCGGACGACCCCAGGTACCTGGCGGCCGTCGCCCGGTACGTCGCCGCGCTGGCGCCCCGGATCGGGCCGCTGCTGGCGTCCAACGGCGGTCCGGTCCTGATGGTGCAGCTGGAGAACGAGTACGCGTCCGTCGGCAGCGGCTCCGGCTACCTGGAGGAGCTGCGCAGGCTGTGGCTCGACCACGGCGTCGACGGGCCGTTCTACACCGAGGACGTGCTCGCCCAGGCCGAGAGCGCCCGGACCGTGGTCGACGGCGGCGCGATCGGGCTCAGCGGCGGTGATGCGGCCGCCATCGCCGCCGCCCGCCGGGCGTTCCCGGGTGTGCCCGCGCTGGCCGGCGAGGTCTACCCGGGCTGGCTGACCCACTGGGGCGACGACACCTTCCAGGGGCGCGGCAACGACATCTCGGCCACCCTGCGCGGCTGCATGGAGCAGGGCCTGTCGTTCAACATCTACATGGTGCACGGCGGCACCAACTTCGGTTTCACCGCCGGGGCCAACGCCGACGACCTGGGCGGCGGCTACCGCGCCGACATCACCAGCTACGACTACGGCGCCCCGATCACCGAACAGGGCGTGCCCACCGCCCGCTACGCCGCGTACCGCGCGGTGATCGCCGCGCACCTGGCCGTCCCGCCGCCGCAACCACCGGCGGCCGTGCCCACCCTGACCGGCGATGACGTGCCCGCGCTGCTGCCGGAGCCGTACGCCTCGCTCTGGGACAACCTGCCCGGTCCGCTGCCCGCCGAGCCGGGCGCCGCCCCCCGGCCGATGGAGGCGTACGGCCAGAACACCGGCTTCGTGCTGTACAGCAGGCGGCTGCCCGGCCTGCGCGGCGGGCGGCTCGCCGCGGAGCGGGTGCACGACTACGCGACCGTCTGCCTGGACGGCCGGTACCTGGGGACCTTCGCCCGGCAGTCGCTGCCCGCGGCCGTCACCGACGCGCTGGGCATCGCCACCGACGGCCCGCCGCCCACCCTGGACCTGGGCCCGGCCGGTGGTACGGCCACGGGCGCCCCGGGCCCGCGGCTGGACATGCTGGTCGAGGGCATGGGCCGGACCAACACCGGCCTGGCGCTGGCCGACCGCAAGGGCCTCCTCGGCCCGGTGACGCTGCGGGACGCCGGTCCGCTCACCGGGGAGCTGACGGACTGGCGGACCACGCTGCTGCCGATGGACGAGCCGTTCGTCGCCTCGCTCGTCCCGGGGGTGGGCGATCCGCGGCGGCCCGGCATCTTCTTCCGGACCACCTTCGAGCTGACCCGGCTCGGCGACACCTACCTCGACCTGTCGGGCTGGACCAAGGGCGTGGTCTGGGTCAACGGCCGCAACCTGGGCCGCTACTGGCAGATCGGCCCGCAGCAGCGCCTGTACTGCCCGGCGCCCTGGCTGCGCGCGGGCACCAACGAACTGCTGCTGTTCGACCTGCACCAGCTCCGGCCCCGGCCGGTCACCCTGCACGCGGCGCTCACCGACGCGCCCTGAACGCCGGCACCCGACCCACCCGCCCTCCCGCCCTTCCGCCCGTACGAAGGAGTCCGCCGTGCACCGCCGCCTCCGCGCGCCGAAGCTGTCCGCCGCCGCCCTGGTGCTGGCCGCCGCGGCCGGGCTGCTCGTCCCGGCCCCCGGCGCGGCCGCGCTGGACAACGGCACCGCCCGTACCCCGCCGATGGGGTGGAACTCGTGGAACTCCTACGGCTGCGCCATCGACGAACAGCTGATCCGGGACTCCGCCGACGCCCTGGCCGCCTCCGGTCTGCGCGAGGCCGGGTACCGGTACGTCGTGGTCGACGACTGCTGGATGGCCCCGGAACGCGACCGGGCCGGCCGGCTGGTCGCCGACCCCGTCCGGTTCCCCGCCGGGATCAAGGCGCTGGCGGACCACGTGCACGCGCTGGGCCTGCGGTTCGGCCTGTACCAGGTGCCGACCGAGCGGACCTGCGCGCAGCGCGGCGGCGCGCTGCCCGGCGCGACCGGCAGCCGGGGGCACGAGCGGCAGGACGCCGCCGCCTTCGCCGAGTGGGGCGTGGACTACCTCAAGTACGACTGGTGCTCGCCGGAGGGGACGCTCGCCGACCAGGTCGCCGCGTTCACCCTGATGCGCGACGCGCTGCGGGACACCGGCCGCCCGATCGTCTACAGCATCAACCCGAACAGCTACCACCCCGACAAGAACGGCGCCCGGTACGACTGGTCGCCGGTCGCCAACCTGTGGCGCACCACCGAGGACATCACCGCGGCCTGGGCCACCCGCGCCGATCCGGCCGACGGAAGTGCGCAGGGCGTCCTGGACATCACCGGGGTCAATGCCCGGCTGGCCGGGCAGGCCGGTCCCGGGCACTGGAACGACCCGGACATGCTGGAGGTCGGCGTCGGCGGCCTGAGCGACGACGAGGCCCGCACCCACCTCGCCCTGTGGGCCCAGATGGCGGCGCCGCTGATCGCCGGGAACCGGCTCACCGCGATGCCCGCCAGGATCAGGGACCTGCTCGCCACGCCCGGGGTGATCGCCGTCGACCAGGACCCGCTGGGCGCCCAGGGCACCGTGATCGACGACCGGGAGGGCCGGCTCGTCGTCAGCAGGCCGCTGGCGGACGGCGGCCGCTCGGTCTCCCTCACCAACACCGGCGACGGCCCGGCGGTGCTCGCCACCACCGCCGCCGCGGCGGGTCTGCCGGACGCGGGCTCCTACGCCGTCACCGACCTGTGGACCGGCCGCACCGCGACCGTCGCCGGCCCGTCCGTCCCGTTCGGCGCCGAGGTGCCCGGCCACGGCACGGCGGTCTACCGGCTCGAGCCGCGCGCGGTGGCGGACGGCCCGGGTCAGCGCTGGCGGGCGAGGTCGCCGGTGAAGCCGTCGACCTCCAGGTGCAGGCTGCCGTCGGTGTTGCGGGTGTAGACCTGCGGGGAGGGGTTGGCGACGCAGCCGCTCAGGCCGGTGGTCGGCGAGGTCTTCAGCACCAGGCGGGCGGCGTCGACGGAGACCAGCAGGGCGCTGCTGTCGCAGTACCCGGTGCCGGGGCCGGTGTTGTTGTGGATGCTGCCGACCAGGTCGCCCTTGCCGCCCTGGCCGATGGTGATCTTGAACTCGGCCCGGCCGGGGTGCGCCGGGGTGCCGAGGTTGCCCGACCAGGTGCCCAGGTAGCCGTCCGGCACCTGGCTCGCGGCGGCCTGGCCCGCCGGGGTGGAGTTCTGCGCGGCGGCCGGGGTCTGGGCGCCGTGGCCGGTGGCGCTGCCGCCGCCGGTCGTGGCCACCTGGTTGCGGTGCTTGCCGCCGCCGGCCAGTCCCGTCCCCCGGGTGAACCAGAACGCCAGCCCCGCCACCAGCACCACCGCGACGGCGGCGGCGACCAGCACCGGGCCGCGCGACCCCGGGGCCGCTCCCGTCGGGCCGGTGGGAGCGGCCGTCGGCAGCTGGGTCGGTGTCGGTGTGTGCGGCGGCGCGGGTACGTGCGTCGGCATCGGCATCGGGGGGCCGAACTGGCCGGTGGGTGTGCCGGGGCCGGCCGCCGGGCCGTCGTCGGCGGCCTCGGTGTCCAGGTCCAGCAGTTCGACCGCCAGCCGCGCCACCGAACCGGCCACCGCGGGCGGCAGCCAGTCCCCGCCCGGCCCGGCCGGGGTGCCGGCGGCGAGCTGTTCGCGCAGCTGCTCCGGCGTCGGCCGGTCGGCCGGGTCCTTGGCCAGACAGGCGGCGATCAGATCGCGCAGGCCGTGGTCGGCCTCGCCGAGCCGCCGCAGGTCGGGGTCCTCGTGCACGACCCGGTAGAGCAGGACGGGGGCGCTGGCGCCCTCGCCGAACGGCGCGCTCGCGCTGGCGGCGAAGGCGAGCACCGCGCCGAGCGAGAAGACGTCGCTGGCCGGTCCGACCTCCTGGCCCTGGGCCTGCTCGGGCGAGAGGTAGCCGGGCGAGCCGATCACGAAGCCGGACCGGGTCAGCGAGGTAGCCGCGTCCAGTGAACGGGCGATGCCGAAGTCGATCAGGCGCGGTCCGTCCAGCGCCAGCAGGACGTTGGAGGGCTTGACGTCCCGGTGCACCAGCCCGACCGCGTGCACGGCGGTCAGCGCCTCGGCCAGCCCCGCCCCGAGCACCCGCACCGCTTCGCCGGGCAGCGGCCCGAACTCCCGTACGGCGGAGGTCAGCGAGGGCCCGGCGACGTAGCCGGTGGCGACCCACGGCTGCGGCCCCTCGGTGTCGGCGTCCAGGACGGGGGCCGTCCACCGGCCGCCCACCTGACGGGCGGCGAGCACCTCCTGACGGAACCTCACCCGGAACTCGTGGTCCGCGGCGAACTCCCCGCGCACGGTCTTCACCGCCACCGTCCGGCCGCCCGCGGTACGGCCGAGGTAGACCTCGCCCATGCCGCCCGCCCCGAGGCGCCGCAGCAGCCGGAAGTCGCCTATTCGCCGGGGATCCGCCCCACCCAGTGCCTCCATGCCCGCACTGTACGGCACTCGATCACCGCCGGGCGGCGTCCGCCTCCCCCGACGGACCGTCAGCCTCGCCGCCCGGACGGGGAGATCCGCCGGGCCGTACGCGCCCCGGCCGTTCGGGGAGGGCGGTCCTTCGACCACGACCCGGCGGCCGGCCCGCTCAGTCCCGCTGGGTGGCGGTCAGGCCCCAGCGGATCCCGGGCGCCGAGGTGTGCACCTGCACCCCGAACGAGCGGCCCTGCTCCCCCGCGAGCTCCACCGAGCCGAGGCCCGTCCCGTCCTCCGGGCACCCGACCCGGAACGTGACCGGTGTGGGGTCGCCGCCGCCCGGGACCACCGTGACCTGCACGTCCCCGCCGCCCTGGCAGCCGACCGTCACGGTGAACGGCCGGTCCGCGCTCGCCCCGCCGGTGACCGCGCCCCCGTCGCCGGTCCACTCCGGGATCCAGATCAGCCCGTCCGGCCCCGGGTGCGGCAGCACCTCACCCGCGGTGGCCGCCTGAGCTCCCACGGCCGGTCCGGCGAACGCGACCAGCACGCCCACCGCCACCGCCGCCATCGGCCAGAGACCCGTACGCCTGTCCATGTAGTCCCCCTGTGTTCCGTGACGCGTTGTCGTCAGCCGCCTCCGGGCCCTGCCGCCCGGACGCACACGGACAACTCTCGCGGACCGCCCGTCCTCCCCGCCTGAGTACGGCTACTCAATCCGCCCCGGTGGGCGTTCCCTGTCACATAGGGTGGTTCGACGTACAGGCAGAGCATCGGCTCCGGCACACCGACCGACCCCACCGAAGGAGAAGGCCCCATGCGCTACCTGATGACCACCCGGCCGACCGACACCACCCCCGCCCCCGACGAGAAGCTGTTCGCCGAGATGGGCAGGTTCATCGAGGAACTGACCGCCGCCGGCGTACTGCTGGCCACCGGCGGTCTGGAGCCGGGCGGGGTGCGGATCACCTCCGCGGGTGAGGAGATCACCGTCACCGACGGGCCGTTCGCCGAGGCCCGGGAGGCCGTGGCCGGCTTCGCCCTGGTCGAGGTCGGCTCCAGGGAGGAGGCGATCGAGATGGGCCGCCGCTTCCGCCGGATCGTCGGCGACGGCGAGAGCGTGATCCAGCAGGTCTTCGGCCCCTGACGGGCCACCGGACCACCCCGGGTACCGCGCCGTGACCTCCACCGGCCTGCACCGCACCGTCGACGCGCTCTGGCGGCTCGAGTCCGCGAGGATCATCGCGGCACTCACCCGCCTGGTGCGCGACGTCGGCCTGGCCGAGGAGCTGGCCCAGGACGCGCTGGTGGCCGCGCTGGAGCAGTGGCCGGCCACCGGCGTCCCGGACAACCCCGGCGCCTGGCTGACCACGGTCGACCAAGAGGGGGGTCCTGACGGTTGGCCCGCCGTCACACCCCGACCGG